>JASFYQ010000134.1:0-9023 GCA_045047105.1 Pseudomonadota bacterium
TTTTGCCCTCAAAATGGTCACATATTCGTATATGCTCACATTTCTCGGTCAAAAAAGCCTGATTCTGAGGCAAAATCTAAACACGCTGAGTAGTTACAACAAAGCATAACCAGGTAGAAGCAAATGATAAAAAAAATTAGCATCTCCGATTTAACTCCAGGAATGTATGTTGAAGACTTAAATTGTGACTGGAAACCCCATAATGAATTCAATCGTAAACAAGGTTTGATAAAAAAAGAATCCATTGTAGAACGAATTAGAGAAATAGGCATCACTGAAGTTTATATTGATTCTAAAAAAGGGCTGGATGTAAACCATGCAGAAGCAATCGAAGATGTTTCAAAAGAAATGGATAAAAAGTTACAAAAAGTAGCAGAAGAATCATTTCCTCAAGAAGATCAAATTTCAGTTGCCTCGGAAATGCGTAAAGCAGCCAAATTACATAAAGAAGCCAAAAACTTGGTTGATAATGTAATGAGTGACGTAAAACTGGGTAAAAATATAGAGGTAGAAAATATTGAAATACTCTCTCAAGAAATAATCAACTCCGTTTTTAGAAATAAAGATGCTTTAAGTGCTTTAGGGCGCATCAGACACAAAGACAAATATTTATTAGAGCATTCGGTAAACTTAAGTGTTTTAATGACAGTATTTGGCAAATCCTATGGTATTTCAAAAGAAACCCTGCAACAGATATCAATTGGAGCACTATTGCATGATATCGGGAAAATTTTAATCCCAGAATCTATTTTACATAAACCTGGAAAACTCACTGCAAAAGAAATTTTGGTCATGAAAAAACATGTAGAATATAGTCGCCAACTATTGCTCGATACACCTGACATCAATGAATTAAGCATTCAGGTTGCCTCTCAACATCATGAACGTCTTGATGGTAATGGTTATCCCGATGGCTTAAAAGGGGAAGAAATATCCTTATATGGACGAATGGTCTCTATTGTTGATGTATATGATGCTATCACATCGGATCGGGTCTATCACAAAGGCATGGCTCCTGCTACCGCATTTAAAAAACTCATTGAATGGAGTGGCGACCATCTGGACGGTGCTCTGGTGCATAAATTTATAAAATGTATGGGCATATATCCCGTCGGTAGCCTGGTAGAATTAAAAAGTGGCAGAGTGGGAATTGTTTTAGAACAACATGAAAAATCACACCTATTGCCCAAAGTAAGGCTTATCTATAATGTAAAACATCACCATTATATTAAAGTGCAAGATATTGATTTATCCAAACCTTCCATGCAAGACGAAATTGTAAAACCAATAGTAGCGGATAAATACAATCTTCAGGTAAGTAAATTTATGTAGCCTATTCTACTTGCTCAAAAGAGTTTAGCCCTTAATTCGGCTAGTGAAGTAATTGGCTCACTGCATTGAAAGCCAGAGCAAATATAGGCAATAGCCTCCCCCTTAGTTTTTCGTTCAGCTAAAGCTTCGGGTAAATTCGTAATAGTATTCTCAATTGCCAGGCAAAGCTGGTCTGGTGCATATTGCTTTTGACAAAGAATTTGCCACTCTTTAATCACCTCTTTGGAACCACGAAGCACAATTATGTTAGGTGGCAAAAGCATATCTTCTAAAGTTAATAATAAACTCGCATGTCCAAAAGGCATTTGTTTTAATCTTGGCCATGCTGCAAGAAGGGTTCTTTCTGCTGCATCAATATATTGCTGCTTAGCTAAAATATGGCCCAATCGGGCTAAAGCAAATGCAGCTACTGCATTGCCACTGGGAATAGAGTCATCCGAGAAGGATTTAGGCCGAGAAATCAGGCTTTCATGATTATTAGCTATAAAGAAAAATCCACCATTTTCTTTATCCTCAAACTCTTCCAGAAGCACATCGGCCAATTGTATTGCAAACAGCATATCTTCTGTTTTCCAGCGTGATTGTAACAACTCCAATAGAGCATCTAATAAAAAAGCATAATCATCAAGATAAGCCATTAATCGAGCCTGACCGTCTTTATAGGTTGCTAATAAACGGTTATCTACCCATAAAGTGGTTTTAATAAAATGAAGTGATTTTTCAGCAGCTTGAATATACTCAGATGGTTTATTTTCACTTAACTGAAAAATCCTTCCCGCTTTAGCCAGGCCTTTAATCATTAACGCATTCCAGGAAGTCAGAACTTTTTCATCACGTCCAGGTTTTACACGTAGTTGACGTTGCTCAAATAATATTGATCGCGCTTTATTCAAATATAAATCCACCTGCTCTGCGGATAAATTAAACTGTTTTGCCAGCTCCGTTCTATCTTTATAAATATGCAGATTCCACGCACCTTCAAAATTACTTTTTTGATCCAGACCATAATGCATAGCAAAAATAGCATAGAGTTGCTCATCCACCTTTAAAATTTGTTCTACTTCATCTTTAGCCCAAACATAAAATTTACCTTCTTCTGCTTCTGAGTCCGCATCCATTGTGGAATAAAATCCACCCTCGGCGGATTGCATTTCTCGTATTACCCAATTAGCCGTTTCTTCTATAGTGCGCTTAAAATTATCAGCATAAGATTTCTCATTTTGTTCTGGAAAGAGTTTAACTAATTGCCAGGCATCACAATAAGTACTTAATAAAGGCCCATTATCATAAAGCATTTTTTCAAAATGAGGGATCATCCAATAATCATCCACCGAATAGCGGCAGATTCCACCACCAAGATGATCATAAATCCCTCCAGAACACATTTTATTTAAGCTAGACAAAGCCATTTCTAAGCCTGTGGTATCTTCTTTTCCTTGTTTTTTTAGCTGATACTGGTAATTCATTAAAGCTTTTATATTCGATAAGTGAGGAAATTTGGGAGCCTTACCAAAACCGCCATTAAGCTCATCATAAGCCTGTTTTAATTGTTCTAAAAAATCAGTAAAGGGTTTATCCGTAATGGCTTCTTGAGCATTATTATGGGGCGCTTCATAATCTATAAGGGCTTGTTTTATCGCTATTTTAGACTGCTGGAGTTGCTCCTGATTATGGTGAAAAAAGTCAGATAATTGTTGTAATAACTGAGGAAAAGCTGGGCGTTGATAAGCTGCTTCAGCAGGAAAATAGGTCCCTGCATAAAAAGGAAGTTGATCTTCCGGGGCTAAAAATAAAGTTAAGGGCCAGCCTCCTGGGCGGTTAAGCATTAATTGGTGAGAAGTCTGGTAAATTTTATCCAGATCAGGGCGTTCTTCCCGGTCAACTTTAATATTAATAAAGTGGCTATTCATTATTGCTGCAATCGCCTCATTCTCAAACGATTCATGAGCCATTACATGGCACCAATGACAGGCAGAATAACCAATAGATAAAAGAATAGGTTTATTCTCTTTTTTTGCAAGAGCTAATGATTTTTTATTCCAAGGATACCACTGCACAGGATTATGGGCATGCTGAAGTAAATAAGGACTGGTTTCTTTAATCAGTGCATTGCTATGAGGCTGCATTATTAACTTACCTGGTTTTATTCCTAAATTAATTTTTCTATCAAGCAGAAAATCAATTTATTCTATATTGTGGAGAGAAAATATTGTTGCTCGAGTAACCGACCAAAATAGTCAGGCAATAATAGAATAGTTTAAAAACAGTAAATTAACAATAGTAAATCAAGTAGGGGTATATGGCTGAAATATATTGCTAGAATACTATGAAAAATAACAAGCTAAGCTGCAAAAAAACACCCAATTTAAAGAGTAACAATAAAAATAATAGATGTAATAACAATTGTGTAACAGACTCATTACCCAGTAATGATATATTGGACTTTTTCAATTCGCTGACTAACCAACCTTCCCCACAGCCAATATCAAGCACTGTTTTGGGTGATTGTTTTAAAAACGTTTCAATTATCGCCTTATTGGTAATCAAAACTCTGCTTTCAATCTCCCCTTTATCAATTGCATTTACCCATGGCTGGATATTTTTTTCCATGAATTTATAATTTTTTGTTCGTTGAGTTTATTCATCAGGCTGAGTTATTTTATGCCATTTCACAAACCTGAGCTTTCTTTTCAATTAAATCCGTTATGGAGTCCCATAGCTTAACTCTTTGCTGAAGAGATTGTTTGGCAATAGTTAAAGTAGTTTCCCATTTTTGTGAGTCGTTTTCACAAAGTTCTTCTATCATTTGTAAAGATAAAGGCCCATGTTCATCACCATCCAACTCTATATGTCGTTCAAGATAATAGCTGAGTTTATTATAAAGTGTATTCTCAGGATCTGCGCTTTTTAAAATTTCAATAAACATTCCGGGAATAATATCTTCTCTACCAAAGGTAAATGCGGAGGCAATCAGGTGTGTTTCCTGGGTTTGTATAACCTGGAAAGAATAATTTACAAAATCAGCCACTCGCTCATCAATATCTAATTCCATTAAAGCCTCACTGACCTTATATCCCGCTTTAATCAATTGAATAAATGAATCCATTTTAGAAGTATCTGCATCCATTTGCTTCATAGCATCCAGATACATTTCAAAGTGACTTTTAGGCTCTCCTAATTCATTAAGATCACTTTCTTCTGCATGAACTATTTCATTTATAAATCGAGATAAGACTGAATTATTTCTTGGTGTCCAGGGTGTTTGAGTATTGGTTAATTTTGCTTGAATGGCTTTTAATAAAGACATAAAATCCCAAACAGCAAAAATATGATTTTCCATAAATATTTTTATGTCAGCCATATTTTTTAAATTTTTATATAATCGGTGATGAGCTAATTGCTCTCTTAAGTCCGACAGCTCATTTTCTATTAATTGTAATCTATTCATGTGCTATTTTATGCAAATTGAAGTTATTGCAAAATTTTTATTTACGATTTTGCAGAACCTTTTGTTTATTATTTCATCGTATGAATAGTTTAATATAGGGTCAGTATGTAAATATTAAAGCGTTTATTGTAGATTCACAGACAGCAGTTTTTTTTGACTAAGTCCGCTATAGCTCCGATAGTTTACCGCTTGGGTTCACAGAGGGTTTGGCAACAGTTAAATTTTCGTACTTCAAGCTGTTGTTTTTGCTACATCACAAAAGGGCTTAGCTAATCAATTAGCTTTTGGTGTAATATAAAGATAAATATCCGATTTAAGCTTGGCTGAAAGCCCTGCGGTTAACAAGCTTCGCAAAGTAGTTTCCACTTCCGGAAAGGTTGATATATTATCCCCAAGAATCTTAATCAGCCGCTTGGTTTCAGTTGCATTATTAAGCTGTAAGGCTTTGTCTGACAGCCACTCAATAGATTCGTTGGTCATGGTGCGTTTATTAAAATTATTTAAAGCATGGAACTGCATTTGTTGATCATCAGCATTTACTCTATCATAGGCATCCATATATGCTGTAGTAGCCTCATCTCCAGGCATTCGAGATAACGCCATAAAAGCGTCTTCTCTTAACTGTGAATTATCTGAATCAAGGTAGGGAAAAATATTATTTAATAAAGAGCTATTACCCGTATTTCCAAGCGCAATAATTAAATTTCCTTTTTCTGTATCATGGTTTGAACTATTCAGCCGATTGGCTAAGGTCGAGACGATGTCCTGTTTGATTTTATCATCTACATATTCACTCGATGATAGGGTTGCTATGGCAAATAAAACCCCTCCAGCTAGTACTTTATTATCTTTGTTAGTGTCAGTATCTGTAGCAGATAAGCGCTTATGGAGTGCCCATAAATTTTCCACAAATTGTTCTGTAGGTTGCTCGAAAATTCGAATATGACCAATTGCCCGGTACTGAATTATTTGTTTAAAATCAGGGTTGTTTAGAGCATAAATATACGCAGCTTGTGCCTCCTGGTGGCCCGCTTTGGCAAGTGTAAACCATAATTTAACTTCTTCTGAATCGGTTAATTTATCACGAGCAGCGTATATATTGTCCACAAAAGCATTCGACAGTTCAGGGTATAAACGCAGATAATTAATCAGTATTTTTTGGGCCAAAAACTCATTCTCTTTAAATACCTCATAATAATATGCCATCATCTCATCCAGGTTTTTGCCCGCAACCAAGGCAGATAATTTCCCATCAGTTTTATAATTATCAACTTTGTTATTTTTTGCAGCCAATAAATTCTTCAAATCAATTAATGAACCCGGCATATCAATACCCGCATCAAACACGGTTGTTTGCGCAGTAAAGTTGATTGACATATCAGAAACTATAACTCCGCTACTCTCCGTCCGTATTCTTTCTGTAAGTGTAATCTCATTCGGCCATAGCTTATTTTTTTCTAACTTTATTTTTGATTCAGAATTTACGACTTGAGCTTGTACTGCAATCTGGTTATTTCTAAATAACGATGGCAACTTGTTGGTACTGTCATAAAGTAATTTATGCTTTGTTAGTGCTATTACATCGCTACTGCGATCAGCAACATATTCCGCTTTGTAGCTGCCCACTAAATCAGATTCTCTGGTTGTCCACTTTGTTTCACTTTTTGTTTCAGACTCGTTAGTGCCCACAGCCTGCAAATAAGGTAACAGCTGTAGCAGCAGATTTCTCATGGCTTGATTATAGCTAACCCCATTTTCATACAAGGTTATTGAGCCATTGTCATTTAAATAAAATGCAAAAGGTTTAGAGAGTTGTTGTTTAGACAAATTAGAAATTTCGCCTGGATTGTTAAAAGAACCAAACTTAGCAAAATAAAATTTTCTCTCATGCTCTTCAACAATGAGTCTAATATTAAGCTGTGCACTCAATTTACTACTTACCTCTATGGTACCGGAATCATTTCCTTTAATACTATATTCTGCCCTAAAAAGCGAACTATTAATCTTGCCATTTGTTTCAAATGTGACAAGATAAGCAAGCTTTTCCATACGCCCGCTATTGCCCAAATCCTGGCCATCAACAGCTGCACTATTGCGTGAAATATCAGCAAGTGCAATAGCCGGCGCAGCATCAGGAACTGCAGTAGTGCGAGAAGCATCATTGTTGGCGTTAAAATTAATTAGTATTAAGGCACTGGCCAGAGTCAGCGCTATAGCAGTAATTATTATTTTGTTCATAGTGTTTGTAGTTTCATATTTACTAAAAGATCAAACATAGACCCAGTATCAGGCTATGTGTTCAAGGACAGACTCCTGACTATTGTTCTCTAACACCAAAGGTCAATCGATTACCTTCAGGCCAGCTGGTTGGACGGATGCCGGATATCACCACCTCAGTGCATGAGCCGTCTACATCCAGCTTAATTCTTTCATTTACACTGCCCGTAAATGTCATACTTTTTACAATATCGTTACCGCAAACAATATCAACATTGACAAATTCATTGGGGTTATTGGGATCCAATACCGCATTACTGGTTAAGTCACCGGCTAACTCCAGATAATAATCCCTGCCGGCCACTGGAGTTGAATAACCTATTTTTTGCTTAAAGTAACCATCGGGTATTGATGGCAATATATAATCGGTTACGGGGGATATTTCCCATGTCTTTGTGCCTTTAAAAATATTACCCGTGGTTTGATATAAAGGATCCCAATGATAAATAGTTTCACTATCATTATCGCTGTACAACTCAACATCATAGTGGTAATAAATAACAACATCTCCGGCCAATAGGTCAAGAAAATAATCCAGGCTAATATCAGCCGTTAACACCCCTGGTTTAACGGTTAATGCAACCGTAAATGGGGAATATAAATCCATAACAGCTATAGGCGCAGTTATACCAACTTCTGTGGTATGAAACGGCTCATCCTGAAATTTACCTGTGGCAGCAGAATCCACATTAACATAGGGCCCACCAATTAATGAAAAGGTTCTATTGGCACTATCCAAATAACCATTGACCTTAAGTCCCACTTCACCATTAACCGATACGGTTGCTGTGAAAGAAACCCCAAAATAATACATTTTCCAGCCTTTTGAAAATCCAACTTCAACGATTACTTTTTCCTCTCCTCCAACTTCAGTTACCCCTCCACCACTCAGATTAGCAGGTATTGAAACATCCTTTGTTGACCAGATTTGATCGGTAGCGTCATAGCGGGTATTCGGGTCGATATAGCGCAAATAGTCACAGCTCTTGGATACATTATGAAGCGGGTCACCTGCGATGTCATTATTACAGACCACCGAATCTCTTTTGATATTGTAGACATAAAAAAGAGCACCTCCCGCAATAACCCCATACCTCACTACGGCAGAGCCATTAAAATTACACGTTTCCCCCTCATTGGCACAATGTACATATTCATAATTGAGTGGAGGAGCGCCTGCATCCGTCATCGTTTCACAAAGCTTGTACTGCCCAGGCATAGGATCACCAAACTGGTACGCATGACACCAAACATCTCCATTTGGGTATTGACCTATCCAGTCTTTATTAATCCCAAACCTAACATTTTCGGGTTCACTATTAGAACATGTGTCGCCCTCATGACCACAGAATGTCCATGTGGGTGCATAACTGGGTACTTTCATATATTCGCAAGCTTTTCCTTCACCTTTTGCGGGGTCTCCCCAGGTGCTTTTATTACAGTCTACATAACTGCTTATCTGTTTATATAACCAGCGCTCAGAGGTATGAGAACCATATCTAACTTGCAGGGTTCCAGCCTCCCGGCCCTCAATAAAACAGGTTTCATTTTCACTGGCACAATAGGTCCAGACTATCTCGTCCTGGGGATTATAGGCTGTGGATGATGAACTACGTGTTGCGTAGCTTGTGGCTTGGCCAGACGTAATATCAACACTTTTGGTGGAAGCGGTAAAATTATTGACATGCTCAGTAATTGCCCATATTGTTCCACCCATAGCATCTAAGGTCATAGAAAACCAGGTGTCGTTAACATCCTCACCGTCATCACCAGAAGAGACAGATATGGGCATTGATGCCATGGCATAGTGTTGATTATTCAGCATCACACTGACATCTTGAGAATTCCAGGTATTTGCATGACCATTACTATCAGTAGAGACTCGCGCCGTGTTGGTGGTGGTATGAGAAAGATATTCAGCATCTCCTGAATTAATGCTATCGGTTTCATTAACATCTGTATCTGT
>JASFYQ010000135.1:0-9455 GCA_045047105.1 Pseudomonadota bacterium
TTTGATCTTAGTTATTTGATCTTAGTTATTTGATCTTAGTTATTTGATCTTAGTTATTTGATCTTAGTTATTTGATCTTAGTTATTTGATCTTAGTTATCTAGTCTTGTTTATTTAATGGCTCTTGCTTAATTAATGGCTCTTACTTACGCGTAGTTACTCACTAAAATGATTATATCCTTGAGATAAATTTTCTAATTTAGTTCCATCTAATTCCATAATATTTTGCTGAGAAGCATCTAATAGAGTAATGCCATGACCAGAATAAATTTTGCCAATAGGATAAAAACCCGTTTGTGCAATTTCGGGTTTATCTTTTTGAAATTTCTGCCATGCTACGGTAGACATGGTAATACATAATTTGTAATCATCACCACCAGTTAAAGCCAATAAAAAAGCTTTATTCTTATCAAGAGATTGTAAACAGCCTGCAAGAGGAATCTTGTCTAAATAAATTTGGGCTGCACATTGGCTTTGTTTAAGAATATGTCCTAAATCAGCTAATAAACCATCGGATATATCTATTGCACTTTGGCTATATTGTACAGCGATTAATCCCTTTTTAATTTCAGGCTGTGGTCTGTTTAAGGCTTTTAAAGCCTGTTGCTTATCACTTTTTGAAATTTCTGGCCAATCGGGACTATAATCATTAAGTGCTATTTTTAAACCTAATGCAGCTGCGCCTATTTCACCACTGAGTAAAATAATATCACCCATTTTTGCATTAGAGCGCAACATAGCCTGTTGCTCAATATAACCATGTACCTGAATAGTTATGCTTAAAGTAGTTGCTCTGGTGGTATCCCCTCCAACTAAAATAATAGCATAATCATTAGCAAGGGCATGTAGCTGTTGTGAAAAATCATTTATCCAACTTTCATCAATTGAATCAGTTAGGGTTAGAGCTAAGGTAAACCAGGCGGGTTTTGCTCCCATAGCAGCCAGATCACTAAGATTTACAGCCAAAGCTTTATAGGCTATATCTTTAGCGGAAGTATTTTTTGGGAAATGTACTCCTTCAATAAGAGTATCTGTTGATAAAACCAGAAACTTTCCAGCTTCTGGTTTTATTATGGCACAATCGTCGCCAATACTTTTGATAATATCTATGCGCTGTGAAGTGAGTAGCTGACAATTAAAGTATTGCTCAATAATGTCAAATTCATTTTTCAATGTAGTGAGTACAAATATTTAGTCTAATTGTCTGCGTAAACTTATCTCTTCTTCTCGAAGCGAAGATGCAACACTATCCATTATTCCATTAATAAACTTATGTCCATCTTCCGCCCCAAAAGTTTTACCTAGCTCAATACCCTCGTTAATAATTACGCGATAAGGTAATTCAGGCTTATACTGCATCTCATAACAAGATAATAGCAATATGGCCTGCTCGACAGGATCAACACTATCAAATGATCGTGATAAATAATTAACCATTAAATCTTTTAAACTACGATGATGTAAAATAACTTTTTGTAATAGTTCTTTAAAGTAATTCACATCTGTTTTTGACATATCGTGATCATTGACAAACTGAATTTCAATATCTATTGCATCATCCCCTGTCATAATCCATTGATACAGAGCTTGAACAGCAAACTCCCGAGCTTTTGATTTTTTATTCATAGTTAAAAACCTGATGTTTTGGGTGTAAGCTTATACTAAATTATTTATAGTTCGAAAATAAATTAACCATTTCAATAGCAGAAACAGTAGCTTCATGGCCTTTATTTCCTGCTTTAGTCCCTGAACGTTCTATAGCTTGTTCAATAGTATCTACCGTTAATACACCAAAAGCAACTGGTATATCATATTGTAGAGATACTTGTGCAAGCCCTTTTGAATTTTCGCTAGCAACAAAATCAAAGTGTGGTGTACCACCACGGATAACAGCTCCGAGGGCAATAATGGCATCATATTTATTTGCCTTGGCCATGCGTTGAGCCGCCAATGGAATCTCTATAGCTCCAGGAACCCGAACAATTTCAATATTATCTTCACTTCCACCGTGCCTAAGAATTGTATCAATTGAACCACTTAATAATGATTCAACTACAAAACTATTAAAACGACTTACCACAATACCAAATTTTACGCCTTCGGCGGTTAGATTTCCTTCATATGTTTTTATTGACATTTTTGAACCCTAATAAATATTTTTTCAATTAATTATGTTATCAGCACACTATTATTCTTTAATAGTTATTCGCCAGTGTAGTATTCTACCACTTCCAGGCCAAAACCAGATAGGCCATGTATTTTCTTAGGTGAAGACATCACTTTCATCTTATGTACTCCCACTGACTTCAGTATTTGGGCACCTAAACCATAGGTTCTTAGTTCATTTTCATCCTTACTAGAGTGAGGGTTTTTGCCAGCATCAATCATGCGATAGCGGTCTATACGATCGACTATATCAGAACTGGTTTCATGGCTTCTTAAAATAACCACCACACCACGTTTTTCTTCGGCAATTCGCCTTAAAATATCATCTAGAGGCCAACCACAATCACTACGAGTTGAGGGCATAATATCACAGAGAGTATTCTCCATATGCACCCGAACTAATACTGTTTGCTGCTCTTCAATTTCCCCCATAACTAAAGCCAGATGAACCTGGTTACTAATAGCATCCTGATAGGCCTGCATACGGAAGTCACCATACTTGGTAGGTAAAATACATTCACTGACTTTTTCAATAGAATGTTCATTCTTCAGGCGGTATTCAATTAAATCAGCTATAGTACCCATTTTTAAACCATGCTTTTCAGCAAAAATTTCTAAATCAGGGCGTCTGGACATTGTGCCATCTTCATTAAGAATTTCTACAATCATAGCCGCTGGTTCTAAACCTGCAATTCTAGCCAGATCACATCCTGCTTCGGTATGACCCGCACGCGTTAATACGCCACCAGGTTGAGCCATTAAAGGAAAAATATGCCCTGGTTGAACAATATCTTCTGGCCGTACATTTTCAGCCACTGCATCCTGCACTGTTTTAGCACGATCGGCTGCAGATATTCCAGTTGTTACACCTTCGGCAGCTTCAATTGAAACTGTAAAGTTAGTTCCATGCTGAGCATTATTGGATTGTACCATCAGCGGTAATTGTAGTTTTTTGCAACGTTCCTCAGTCAAAGTTAAACAAATTAAACCACGACCATGACTAGCCATAAAGTTTACATCCTGTGCTGTTACTTCAGATGCAGCCATTAATAGGTCGCCTTCATTTTCGCGATCTTCATCATCAACAATAATAACCATTTTGCCATTGCGGATGTCTTCTAAAATTTCTTCTGTTGAATTAAATTGCATAAAATTTACTTTCTTATATTAAAGAGTTGTTAAAAGTTGAGTATATTTATTTAGCGGCTAAATCTAGATAAAGCCGTTTTTTGCCAAAGTTTCCATAGTCAATTGCGAAGCTGTATCTACATCTTGAATGGCTGCTTTATCACCTAAAAGTAAACGTTCCAGATAACGAGCAATAATATCCACTTCAAGGTTTACCTCATGCCCCGAACCGTAGTCACCCAGGGTTGTTTCTTCTAGTGTATGAGGAACAATATTTAAATCAAATACATTCCCATTTACTTCATTTACCGTTAAACTTACCCCATTTACACAAATTGAGCCCTTGGCAGCTATATATTTTGCCAGCTCATTAGGCGTTTGAATTTTAAAATGAACAGATCGCCCTGCATTGGAGCGATGAATAACTTTTCCAACACCATCTACATGCCCACTGACCAGGTGTCCTCCCAGGTGAGTAGTAGCCTGTACCGCTTTTTCTAAATTAACGGGGCTTGCAATAGCTATATGCTTAAATGCTGTTTTAGATAGTGTTTCAGCCGATACATCTGCCCAGAACCCATCGCCAGGTAAATCAATTACGGTAAGACAAACCCCATTTACAGCAATACTATCACCCAATTGCACAAAATTTAAATCCAGTTTACCCGTTTTGATATAAAAACGGCTATCTATACCCGTAGGCTCAATGGCAGCAATTTTTCCTATTGCCTGAATAATTCCAGTAAACATAAAATATAAACCTTTTGCTTAGGTGAAAATCGTATTAAAAAAAATTATATGCTGATAATCTAGTAAGTATTAATAATAATTTTTAGTCCTAAATAGGACAGGTCGCAAATTATAGCAAAAAATAACTCAAGACAAAAATAAAAAGCCATTAGCCAGTCAAAATTTATTTTTTAGCTGAAGTAACCTCCCCCATACTGGCACGATGTAAGGCATCAGATTCCATCAAAATTAATACCAGAGTGGTTACCATAATAGGTAAAATACAGGCTCCACCGATCATTGCATATACGGCTTCTTTCATCCAGCCTAAATTTTGGTATCCATAAACACCCAAAGAAGCAATAAGCATTAGCACAACAATCATAGCAATAAAAAAGATACTGCGTTTTATAGCTATTTGCCAGTGAGTTCTAACAAACCAGGTCTCATTTTTACTGGCATGTATGCCTTTAATAATAATCATCCCCAAAATAATAAAAGAAACTATTGGCACAATTAACATTGGCCAGGCCCAACTACTGGCCATGCCTAAAGTGGCAACAAAAGTAAGAATATGATTACCAATTAAATTTATTAAAAACAAGTCATGAGGAAACTTTGCCCTTTTGATCTCTTCAGCACTCACTTTGATCGGTTCAGCACTCACTCCATTTTTCATTTTATATCGATTCTCACTGATTTTTATTTAAAGCTGGCAAGCATAGAAAATTTAACAAATTTTTACAAGTAATACCCGTTAAATTACGACTTATTAAAGTCTTACTATTCATTTTATACATTATCGCCTTAATAACAACTAAAGTGATAAAGTCACTTACATAATAATAAAATAACTATATCCTATATCTCTTATTATCTATAATCACGCATTTGCTGATGATTTTATTTGTTTGAATAGAGAAGTATATTGCGAACATTATGATTTATATTATTTTAACCCCTTTTTTTCTTTTATTAGCTATTTTAATAATGCTACACATTGGCTTTATTCCCCCTCGTATTAGTGAAACTAAAACACCTAAAGACTTTGGCATGGATTATAAAGAGTTAGAAATAGTTACCCAAAAGAATAAAAAATTATTTAGCTGGTTTATCTCCACTAAAGAGACCGCACCTCTAGTTATAATAATGCATGGATGGGGTAGTAATTCAGAGCTAATGCTGCCTATTGCTTTTACTTTTTATCAGGCAGGAATAAATGTTTTATTATTGGATTCAAGATGCCACGGAAAAAGTGACGGAGATACATATTCAGCTTTACCCCGCTTTACTGAAGATATAAACCACACTATTGAATACGCAAAAAAATCACTTCAATTTAATAATAGCATTTTTTTATTAGGGCATTCCGTTGGTGCAGGTGCAGTTCTATATGCCACATCAAAACGTAAGGATATTGCTGCAGTAATCAGTATTTCAGCTTTTGGCAATCCACAATGGTTAATGACGCGGTATTTCCAGAGCTTTAAAACACCCAAATTTTTAATTAAGTTTTTACTATTTTATATTCAGTGGGTTATCGGGCATAAATTTAATGAAATAGCCCCTGTAAACACTATAAAAAAGATAACCATTCCTGTTTTAATTGTTCATGGAAGCAATGATAACACCGTTCCTATTGAAGATGCTTATGCTATTCAAAAGCATAATTACAATGGCCAGTTTCTTAAAATAGAGCAAGCCGATCACGATTCGGTAGACAAAATAGAAACACATGGACAGTTATTAATTGACTTTCTTATACAGAAAAAATTAATTCCACTAAAAAGTTAATAGCTCACAATAAAACATGCCAATTTTTAACCTCTTCACTCTATATTTTAGAAAGTAGTTAAATAAATTTATTGATATTGTCGGTTTGATTTTTTTGTTATTATTAGCCTTTGCCACTTTTAGTTAAACAATATAAAAATCAATGAAATCAATAGACAAAACTGCTACACATACTCCTATGATGCAACAATACTTGAAAATCAAGGCTGATTTTCCAGATATGTTATTGTTTTATCGTATGGGTGATTTTTATGAGATGTTTTTTGATGATGCCAAAAAAGCCTCTGAATTGCTTAACCTGACCCTAACTGCCAGAGGCAAGACTAATGGCAATCCTATTCCTATGGCGGGTATTCCCTGGCATTCAGCGGACAATTATCTGGCCCGCCTGGTTAAACTCAATCAATCGGTAGCAATTTGCGAACAAATTGGTGATCCCGCCACATCCAAAGGACCAGTGGATAGAAAAGTAGTACGAATTATTACCCCTGGCACTATTACCGAAGATAATTTATTACAGGAACATAAAGACAATTTAATTGCCTGTATCTGCGAAACAAAAAAAATCTATGGTCTTGCAGTATTAGATATGACCTCCGGGCGTTTTATTATTCAGGAATTGCCAAGCCAAGAGGCATTATTTAGCGAAATTGAACGTTTTCACCCAGTGGAAATTTTACTTTCAGAAAAAACCCAGATTAAACAGCAATTACAACAACAATTGGGTAATAGCTCTGCTTTTAAACAACAATCGGACTGGTGGTATGATGAGTCAACCGCACGTAGGTTATTAAATCAACAATTTGCTACCAAAGACCTCTCTGGTTTTGGCTGTGAACAACTCAATATTGCTATTCGAGCAGCAGGCTGTATGATGCAATATATCAACGATACCCAGCGTTGTGAATTGCCCCATATCAAAAAAATCACCGCAGAAATTAACTCTGATAGTGTTATTTTAGATAGTGTCAGTCGTCAAAATCTGGAAATCAATGAAGCGCTTAATCGGACCCATAACCATAGTCTAATCTCTGTTATAAATAAAACCGCCACTGCAATGGGAGCCAGAATGTTAATTCGCTGGCTCAACCGCCCGCTTAAGGATCATAATTTATTACAACAACGCATCACCGCAATAAGTGCTTTAATAAATAATGAATTATATCAAAAAGGACATACACAACTTAAAAACATTGGCGATATTGAACGAATTTTAAGCCGTATTGCGCTAAAAACTGCCCGTCCCAGAGATTTACTTAAATTAGGCATTGCATTAAATAGCTTGCCTCAATTGCAACAATATTTATGCTCTTTTACATCACCTGCTAATCCTAAAATTTTCCAGCTCAGCCAGACTATTTCAGAGTTTCCACAGTTAGCTGATTTATTAACACGTGCATTAGTAGAAGAACCTCCCGTTTTAATACGTGATGGCGGTGTAATTGCAAATGGATATAATAGTGAACTGGATGAGCTGCGTAGCTTAAAAGACAATGCCAATCAGTTTTTACTGGATTTAGAAACTCGTGAAAAAGCCAGTACCCAAATTCCTTCATTAAAAGTCAGTTATAATAAAATTCATGGTTTTTATATTGACGTCACTAAAAGTTATAGCAGCCAGGTTCCTGCTCATTATCTGCGCCGCCAAACACTTAAAGCCAGTGAACGATATATTATTCCAGAATTAAAAGAGTTTGAAGAAAAAATTCTTGGAGCAAATGAAAAAGCACTGGCCAAAGAAAAAAAACTCTACAATGAGTTATTAGAGCTATTTATTCCTCACCTTGAGACCTTACAGCAAAGTGCTCTGGCTCTGAGTGAATTAGATGTTTTACTTAATTTAGCCGAACGGGCTGATACATTAGACTGGAATGCTCCTGATTTTTCATCACAGCATGCAGATTTCAAAATCACACAGGGCCGCCATCCAGTAGTGGAACAGGTTCAACAACAACCCTTTATTGCTAACGATTTCACACTGGATAAGCAACATAAAATGCTGTTAATTACAGGCCCTAATATGGGCGGTAAATCCACCTATATGCGCCAGGTAGCCTTAATTACGCTACTTGCCCATATAGGCAGTTATGTTCCAGCACAATCAGCTACTTTCCCCCCAATTGACCGAATTTTTACACGCATAGGAGCGCAGGATGATTTAGCCAGTGGACGCTCCACCTTTATGGTAGAGATGACAGAAACGGCTAATATTATTAATAATGCCACAGCCCAAAGCCTGGTTTTAATGGATGAGATAGGAAGAGGCACCAGTACCTTTGACGGACTCTCCTTAGCCTATGCAACAGCCAGTTACCTTGCTACCAAGATAAAATGTTATAGCCTGTTTTCAACCCACTATTTTGAATTAACCGAACTAAATAAACGCTTTAGTGAAATACAAAATGTACATCTGGATGCCGATGAATATAAAAATAAATTGGTCTTTTTACACCATATAAAACCAGGTCCTGCATCAAAAAGTTTTGGGATACAGGTCGCATCTCTGGCAGGAGTTCCTGATAGCGTTATTCAACAGGCAAAAGCTAAATTAGCTTTGTTAGAGCAACAGGCAGGAATTGAAAAATCTACCAATACAGAAGTACTACAGACAGAGCTCAGTCAACAAAAACAGCTATTTGAAGACCCAATAACAAGTAATGAAAGAGAAATAAAACAGCAGCTAAAACAAATTAAGCTGGATGATATAACACCAAGACAGGCACTTGAGCACTTATACCATTTACAAAAATTACTCTAATTTTTGCTAATTAAGCTGCTTAGACCAGATCACCTGCCCTGCTTTTTTTTCTATCATTTCCATCATAGCCTGATGAGCTAACACTTCATCCTCTGCGGCATTAATAATCTGAATTTTTTCTCGATTATCTGCTAAACGAATAATCTGATGCTGATTTGCCAGAGAGTTTTGATCTGAGCCAGTAAACATCATTGCAGTTTGTCCACCGGTCATAGCCAGGTAAACATCGGCCAGGATCTCAGAATCTAATAAAGCACCATGCAAGTCGCGATTACTATTATCTATACCATAGCTACGACACAAAGCATCCAGGTTATTTTTTTGCCCTGGTCGTAAATCTTTAGCTATTTTCAAACTATCAATACAGCCACAGCAATCTTCAATTCGATTGATAGCTAATGATTTTTTTATACTGCCTAATAGATTTATTTCATTATTAAGAAAGCCTAAATCAAAAGGGGCATTATGAATAATCAGTTCATTGCCTTTAATAAAATCTATAAACTCATGAACTATCTGGGCAAAAACAGGTTTATCAGATAAAAATTCATTACTTAGACCATGTACATTAAATGCTTCTTCAGGCATATCACGTTCTGGATTAATATATTGATGATAGGTATTGCCCGTTAATCTTCTATCAACCAGTTCAACACAACCAATCTCAACAATGCGATCGCCATTTCCAGGTGATAACCCTGTTGTTTCTGTATCTAATACAATTTGTCTCATAATAATTTTATTAAGTTAAATAATTAATAATAAACACTATGTAACTACTCAGTGTATTCATCTTTTACCACAGAACTGCGTTATTTTTGCCCTCAAAATGGTCACATATTCGTATATGCTCACATTTTTCGGTCAAAAAAGCCTGATTC
>JASFYQ010000136.1:0-13754 GCA_045047105.1 Pseudomonadota bacterium
TCATCGTCATGGTGTTTACCTCTTATTTTTTTATACGGATTACTACGAAAGGAATCTGATTTTCTTTGCTCATATCTTTTGCTATCCCAGATGCGCTCAGCCTCATCTTCATCACCACTGCGATGGCATTCTGTACAAATCTCATAATTATAAATCCCTTCCTCAACATGCTCCTCACGGATTTTAGAGCGGGAATGTTCGTGACAGCCATAACAAGTATATTTAGCATAGTCATTGTTTATATGACAGCTAGCACACTGTGTATTATGATGGCGGTCAAAACGAAAATACTTATCATGCTCAAAAGTCGCAGGCTGCCAAGCCTCTTGCGTATGGCACTGACTACAGTTAGTTTTCAGCTCCTGGTGTAAGGCATCTTTTGGATTTACATGGCAACTATCACACTGCTCCTGAAGGTTTACCTCCAATAATTGGTGAGAGAATTCACTGATGGGTTTAAACGCTTTTACCCCCTTATGGTCACTATGACAGGCGATGCAATCTTCTTCTATTAATTTTTGGTGAAAGGCTACATTTTTCTTTTCTTTGGCAATGGCTAAGCCCTTACTTGTTTTTAAGCCTATTTCTGCTACCTTATGGCAACTTATGCATTTTTCAGGACTACTGCCTAAAAAAGGTGTATGACAAACAAAGCAGTCTGTGGCTAATTCAGCATGAGCATCAATAGTATTTCCTGGACTAACCATTAAATGAGGAAAAAAGAAGCTTAGCAAAACGAGTATCGCTAAATTAATGGCAACCACAAGCATAATGGTATTATTTTTCATATCCACTCCCAAAACAAAAAGATGCTGATAATATGGCTAAGGCTAAGTACCACAAAAGCCAGTGAAATGGGCAGATGCACAGTACGCCATTTTTTCATCAAATCAAATGTTGTTGCATCCCAGAATAATTTTTTTTCAATGCTTTGTTGAGATAGACCCTGTTGCAAATAAAGTTCTTTTTTTGCCGAAAGAAAATGTCGAGACCTATCCAGTAAATACTTACCAGTCATACCGCTGATCACATTAATTAACATAGCCGTTAATGCTAACCATGGAATAATAGTGTAGATATGTATCCCTGCATGTACCAGGATCATCAATGCTCCCAACCAAGTGAATGTTTCATGCAGGATAAGTAACATTTTAGGCTTTCCAAAGCTAATTAACTTACGTTTGCGCATGGAGTAGAAAAAGGACAGGATAATCATAATTGTTCCAGGGATCCCAAGATAGCGTCCAATCCAAACCAATTCAAACTGATGCAGTAACATGTCAATGATAATGGTTGCTAAAATAAGACCCGCAAACATGCCCAGAAAGGGAAGTACTTCTTTGTGTATTAGTGACTGTTTCATGGTTATTCCCTAAAGATCCAAGGTAAGATTATTCTTTGGTGTAGAAATACATAATAAGCAGTTCCCAGTTGTTATATCAACATCAGCTTGTTGCTTATATTCAACCTCACCCGTTTTTATTGCTGTTTGGCATGATCCACAACTGCCAGCACGACAGCCCGACTCTACCTCAATACCACTAGCTTCAGCAAAATCTAATAAAGAATCTGCACTAGGATCCCAGGAAATGCATTTGTCAGATTGACCGAATGTAACGCTAATTGGCTGTGTCATGGTTTCACTCGGAACTACTTTTTTGGGTTTAGCTAAAGAGGCAGGACCAAAGGACTCATAGTAAATATCACCACTATCCACACCCCATTCGTGTAGTTCAGGGATTAAACTTTCCATTAGTGGTTTGGGTCCACAGACATAAAACTGATAATGTATCAGCTTAAGGGTA
Source organism: Pseudomonadota bacterium (assembly GCA_045047105.1). Lineage (GTDB taxonomy): Bacteria > Pseudomonadota > Gammaproteobacteria > GRL18 > GRL18 > JADGAU01. Next base: position 1,806 of record JASFYQ010000136.1, read on the forward strand.
TTGCGTAATAATGGAAGAGTAACTCTGCCATTATGCTGATAATCAATTCCTTTGATATCCTTTTCATTCGGTGCACTATAGCAGACATGCAGATGGAAGTTATCGTATTCTCTGGCATATGCTTGCAACAACTCTTTCATCATATGCTCATCCCCATTACGTATACCATAATAGAGCCATACCTCTCTCTTGATGCCTGTCTTTAGCACTGTATTAAGAATACTTAACATTGGAGTGATACCGATACCTCCTCCAATCACCACAATAGGCAATAGTTTATTTTCCTGCAAGTGGAAATGCCCAGATGGAGGCTTGAGTAAAAGCTTACAACCCTCTTGTACGTGATCATGAAAAAAATTAGAGGATAAGCCAGGAGCAGTATCAGACTTTCCAGCGGGAGCTAAAACACGTTTGATAGAGACTCTATAGTGGTCAGCATGATAGCTATCAGATAGAGAATAACAACGCATAATAGTTTTGGATTTATGGCTAATCTTATCGTCAATTAACAATTTAAAGGTTAGATATTGTCCTGGCTTGAAGACAGGCAGTTGTTTTCCATCTGCAGGTACCAGATAAAAGGAGCAGATGGAATGCTTAATATCTTCAAATTTACGGCGAATAACAGTGAACTCTCTAAATCCTTCCCAGGCAGGAGTAGAACAAGGTGTCTGGTCTTTAGGAGTTAATTCTGGCAAAGGGGAAACAAGTTGTAAATTAACCTTTTTTGTACTTTTTTCCAGATATTCATATTTGTACCGATAGATTCTGATAGAGATAAAAATTATAAACTGTACCAAAATTACAAGAAAAATAATTGATATCAGGCTTGCAGTTGTCATAAATTTATAATCCGATAAAAAGCTAATTAAGTATTATTCTCAAGATAAAGGCTAAGCTATACTTTATTACTTAACCTTTATCACTAATAATATTCACAATAACAGATCAACCTTAAATGAAACTGAAAATTACAATATTTATTTATCCTAAAAAAATCATTTTTAATCAACTCTACTGCCAATTTTGCATGCTGAGATCAAATATTTTATTGCGGTCTTTGCCTATTCATTTGATGTTGCTTCTGTTGAGCTGAAAATTCTTCAGGAGAGATTTTTCCATCAGAATTTTTATCAATCTCCTGAAACGTAGTAATATTGCCTATATTTCTCATTTGATAACCTTGTTGTATCCTGTTGCTGACACGCATCCCTCGTGCTTCAATTAATTCTTGCTCACTAATATAACCATCCTTGTTGCCATCAAAATCTTCAAATTTTGGCATATTACGACCACGATTTATACCTCTACCCTGTCTCCTCCCCATCCGCTGGCCTTGCATTTTTTGTCTCTGTAACTGCTGCACATGGGAAAGTTCATCAGGATTTAATTGTCCATCATTATTTGTATCGAATTGATTGAAATTTGGTTCTAAGGAAATGCTCCGAATTGGAAAGCCCTGAGCTTCTCTATCTTTCATTCGCAGATTTCTTACTGTCATAAACTCTTTCTGGCTGATAGAGCCATTAGAATTTAGGTCATAACTATTAAATGGAATTGGTCCCCGCTGAGGTAATGGGTTAGCCTGTAAATTTTGTACGCAGAAAAGTGACGTAGTAACACAGGCTGATAAAATAACCAATGGTTTCTTTTGGAAAAATGTATTGTCTAATATTTTCATGATGCCCCTCTCGGTGTTAAAAAAGTAAAATTCTAATTTATTCCTTGTCTTAAAATAATATCATTATTTTTCAGTGGATATGTTTTTTCTCCATTTTAAATTTAACCAAGTTATTTTCTTATTCTGATTGCTAAGTATATGTTACAACTTAGCAGTGAGTATCGATGAATTATGGAGAAATTGAGGAGGTTATGGTTAAACCTAAATAGAAGTTGAAACATCTATTTCTAACATCTGTAGAAGTTTTAAGATACGTCGCAGAATTATTACTCTACAACGCATCCTTAGGGGAGTTTTGAATATTCTTATTCTGCTATCCCTAAGTTTTTTGCCAATTAAGTACAGATAGCTTTTTATTCTGGACTATCTCAGAGGGTGGTAAATCATTAGGTACAGCAATGCCTGCATTTAGTGAACAACTCAGTGATAATGAAATTTGGCAGGTTAGCTTATATATAAACTCTGGTTTTACCATTTAACTAATTTTCCTATAAGGATTTTATGATGCGTTTAACTAAACCCCCCCTTTGGATCTGGATTGCCTCTCTTTTTATTGTGTTTTTTGGCCTAAAAAACGATTGAATCTGGAGGAAGTGTTCTTTTTATTGGTGGGCAGGCCCGACAAGCTGCTGGCCATTATGTTCTTTTTGTACTTTGCTTTAATCTTATCGCTGGTTTTTTCTATGCAGTTGCTGGGATTGGTTTATGGTATAGAAAAAATTATTAAGCCGATGCTCCCAGTTGTGACAAAGCTAAATCCAGAGCTTCTGAAGTGGGCATTGGTCGAGCAAAATAATATCCCTGTACAATAGGACAGCCAATATTTCGGATATAATTTAACTGTATTTCATTTTCCACGCCTTCAGCAACAATTTCCATGTCCATCTCCTGTGCCATTGAAACAATAGCCGAAATTATGGAGTTACGATCTTTGGGCGATTGTATAGAAGAGATAAATGAACGGTCAATTTTTAGGTTATTAAGAGGCAATTGTTGAAGATAACTTAGAGAAGAATAGCCCATACCAAAATCGTCTATAGCAAAGCGGATTCCATAACTGCTCAAGTACTTTAATTTAGAAACTACTTGTTGAATATCTTGTAATACAACATTTTCGGTAATCTCTAATTCTATCTGATAAGCGTTAATTTTATGCTTTTTTATTGCGTTTAGAACCAGCTCACAAAACTCATCCTGAGCAAATTGCATAGGCGAAATATTTATTGCCAGGGTAATATGTTGCAAGGCTGAATTTTGATTCCATTGCTTAAATGCCACCATGGAAGAATTTAAAACCCAGTTACCAATATCACAAATTAATCCAGTCTCCTCTGCAACAGGAATAAAAACATCTGGCATAATCATGCCTTTTTTAGGATGATTCCAACGAATAAGCGCTTCAACTCCAGAGATACGTTGTTGCTTAATATTAAATTGAGGTTGATAATAGATCTCAAATTGATTTTCAATAAGAGCCTTACGAATACCATTTTCTATAGATAAGTTTGGCTGAAATTGTGTTTCTAAATTATCTGAAAAAAAGTGATGGCAACCTTTTTGTTGCTGTTTACATTGGTACATTGCCATATCCGCATGCTTAATTAGGATATCTGCGGTATTTCCATCTTCAGGAAATATTGCAATGCCCGTACTAAAACTCACATGAATATCTTGTTCTTCAATACTAAACGGATGAATGAGCATTTTTTGTATTTTTTCAATTAATATCTCTATATCATGAACTGACTCAACCTCTGGTACTAATAATAAAAACTCATCTCCACCAATACGAGCCAAAGTGTCACTATCTCGTAAACAATCGGCAAGACACTTAGATATTATTTGTAATAACTTATCACCTGCGGGATGTCCTAATGAATCATTAATGGTCTTAAAACGATCCATATCCATATATATTACAGCAAACTTATTATTATCACGCTGCGCTCTAGAAAGAGCATAATTAATCCGATCTTTAAATAATAGGCGATTAGGTAAAGATGTTAAAGCATCATAATTAAGCTGGAAAGAGATTTGTTTTTCATACTTTTTCTTTTGACTAACATCTCTTGCAACACCATAGATACCAGAAAATATTTGCTCAACTTTTTGCTCATTATTGAAATAGCTGGGCATTACTTTATTAATACTCACCGTATCTGATTCAAAGCAGAGTATGTTATCTGTTTTAACTTTTGGAATTAATTGCAACTCCATGGTTTGTTTTATATCAGGATAATAGTCATTTTGGGAGAAAGTGTAATTTACCTGAGGCAAATCCTCGCTACAGACCAAACTATTAAAACTTTTGCCAATTAATTCACTGGGCTGATACCCTAATAAATCTTCTACTCGTTCGTTTATAAAAATAAATTTCCTTTTTTTATCTAACATATAGATCAAATCAGGCGAGTGATTAACAAAAAAACGATACCTTTGCTCAGATGCAATAATCCGCTGGTGCATCTGCTCCAGTTTATTAGTCAGTTGTCGTGTTTCTTGAATATAGCGTATACTTTTGATTAAATCATCGGGTTTATAAGGCTTAGTTATAAAGTCTTTAGCTCCCAAACGAAGAGCCTGGGCTGCATTTTTAAATGTTGCATCACCACTTACAATAATAATATCAAGTGAGGGGTATTTGCCCTTAACATTAGCCATAACTTGATGTCCATTCATTTCAGGCATCATCAAATCAAGTAATAGAATATCAAATTGTTGCTTTTCTAAGAGCTGTAAGGCTTGCTTGCCATTTTCAGCTAAACTACAGGTATATCCATAAGCTTCTAATAAATCGGCAACGCAGGTACGCATAATGGGATCATCATCCACAGCCAAAATACTGGGAGAATCCAGTTGCAACTCAGCCTCTGTTTGAGAAGTTATTGATGTGACCTGATTTTGAGTAATTTCTGACATATTCAGTTTTATTCCACTATTTTACGGGGCAATAAAATGACAAATTTTACACCCGCTTGTTCCCTTTTTTGACAACTAATCATCCCCTGCAACTTATCAATAATACTTTTGACAATTGATAAGCCTAAACCTGCATGATTTCCACCCTTAGTTGTACTAACTGGATTAAAAAGATTGCTTAAAATATCTTCATTTATGCCAGGCCCAGTATCTGAAATGCTCAATTCAATATATTGCTGACCATTCATATTAATTAAATCATGTGTTTCTATTTCAACTATCCCTCCATCAATCATAGCCTCCGCAGCATTTTTGATTAGATTAATAAGTACTTGTTTTAATCCATTTCTATCACATTGTATTTCTGGTATATTCTCATCTAAACGTAACATTTCAATAATTTGATTATTATGAAATAAAGAAGACTGAAATACCGATATTAATTCTTTAATCAATAAATTAATATTAGTATTTTCCATAATGCTTGAATCGCTATCTAAAGAATTATTTACTGGCTCTTTCATAGACAATAAAATACCCGCTACACGCTCTACTTCCTGCTGTAGGATTTCTATTTGAGGGCTAGCATCCTTATCACTATTTTGCATTTTTAATGACAAGATTTGCAAATAGTTAGAGATAATAGTTAATGGATTGTTGGCTTCATGAATTAACTTGCGAATATGTAAATTTTGTTGCTCCGAAGCCTGCTCAAGTGCAGATTGATGGTTTTTTATTTGTTTAAAATTTCTAATGGTTGTACGACTAAATTCCCCTAATAACAGACGTTGTTCTAATAATCCGGGGTATTGCTTAAGGCTTATACCAATTACTAACTCGCCATAAAAATCATCCTTATTAAATAGCGGAATACACAAGATCCCATCCCCTTTTAGCACCTTAATTAACTGTTTATCAACAATACTGATGGTAGTTGAATCCTTGTTTTCAAAAGATGAGCAGATTATTTTTTTAGTATATGCTCTGGCAATTAGACTACGAACGGGCTCTATATTAATTTTAAATTGATCTAAATCCTGCTTATAGTTAATATTTTGAGCACTGCAATAAAGTTCATTTTTATCACTATTATAAGAAAAAAACAAGCTATCAGCTAAACCAAATACAATATGGATATTTTGCATTAATTTATAAACAATTTGTTCAGCCTGTTTTTCTTCTTGAGGTTGCTGCTGCGTAGTTGCAGCTGTCGTTGAAACAAGGCTTGCACCGAGGGCAATATTTTTTACTCTGGAAGCCAACTGCAAACTATATTCTTCACTATTACTAATTTGAGTAGCGCGTTCATTTAGATTAACACCTAAACCCGCAGCGGCATTTTTAACATCTGCTTGAATACTATCAGCTAAATCACTTATAACTGCTTCAGTCAAATTAAATAATTGGTAGACTTGATCGGTAAAAAGCTTAGCTTCACCACTGTTACTAGAGGCCTGTAAACAAAATTTATGGGAGAGATTAATCAGCTGAATTAACAACGGGCTATCATATAGTTGCTCAATAGTTGCATCCTGATATAAAACAGCATCTTCAAGCATAGAGTTCATATTCCATGAAGCAATTAATTGCGCCCCAAACTCAGCCGAACTGATGCCAAATTGTTCTATTTCATTTTGGTATAAAGCAGATGAGGTTTTACTTTTATCAATTAATTGGGCATACTCTTGATAATGCTGACAAAGCAATATTAACTGCCCTATTTGATGAATGAGGCCGCCCAAATAGGCCTCATCTAGATTAGAATAACCAACAAGTTTTGCTAAAGCTTTAGAAAAATAAGCCGCATGGAGGGATTTAAGCCAAAACGCACCCACAAAACCATCAGTATCACTATTAAACTGGGAAAAAAACTGCTGTACAGCGGCTGTTGTGGCAATAGTTTTTACGCTATCCATACCTAATACAACCAGCATTTGTTCAAAACTCTTAAACTGGTATTGTGCATAATTGGCAGTATTAGCCACTTCTACCATTTTTATGGTAAGTGAGGGATCTTGTTGAATAAGATTTGCAATATCTTTAAAGTCAGCATCAAAATCTTGAAAAATATCAATAAGTTTGATAAGTGTGTGAGGAACACTTGGCAAATTTTCTAGATTAATTTGTATGTTTTCTTGCTTAACTGCAATATTCATAATATAAACAAATATAGATATTAGTTTAAAAGAGGAACCTAAGTATAGGAAATAAAACAAATAAATGCAATCATTTTATTTGTTTGTAATAGTTTTAAAATAAATGAATATAACTTGCTCTAATAATTGAGAAATACAATCACACTAATGGCTAAAGAAAACCAAAAAAAAATTGCTAAAGTAATTGCCATATCCAGTGGAAAAGGTGGTGTGGGGAAAAGTAATATAGCCATTAATCTGGGAATAAGTTTTGCCAATGCAGGCTTTAAAGTATGCTTATTTGATGCCGATATTAATCTCGCAAATATCACTATATTACTAGGAATTAGTCCTCCATATACTCTGCAACATCTGTTTAGCGAAAATAAGAATATCAAGGATATTATCTTATCTGGACCTGCAGGTATTGATATCATTGCTGGAGCATCTGGTGTTTCTGAATTTACCCATCTCAGCCAACCGCATCAGCAACATCTACTAAAGAGCCTGCGTCAATTGGAACAGAACTATGATTATCTTATTATCGATACCGCCGCAGGTATTGATGATACAGTTTTAGGTTTTCTGCATGCCGTTCCTTATCTGGTACTTATATTAACCAAAGAACCCACCTCTTTAACTGATGCCTTTTCATTATTAAAGGTGCTAAAAAAACAAGGTTTTAATCGCAATGTTCTTGTTGTGGTTAATATGGTTTCCAGTTTAAAAATAGCAAAGCATATCTTTTCTCGTTTTAATGATGCAGTGAAGCAATATTTACAACTTAATGTGCACCTGGCAGGTTATATTGTAATGGATAACTGTATGCATCAAGCTGTAGAAAAACAACAAGCTCTATTAAGCTCTTTTCCTGATTCACCAGCCAGCGTTTGCATTAACAATTTAGCACAGCGACTGATTAAAGGTTTGGATAATAGCAAAATAACCAAAAAAAGTTTTAGCGATTTTTTTGTTACACTGATTAACCAGGAGCCACATCCAAAATTAAATACAAACTTATTTACGCAAGTGTCTCAGTTATCCACTAAGGATGCTCAAAAACTTTTTGATAAACTCAAATTACAATTAAATAGACCTGATCTACAGACTATTGAAAGCACATCAACTATAGATAAAAATCAGAACGAAGTAGTAATAGAGCAAACTATGGAGCGCTTACCAATAACAACGCCTGGATTAAAACAGGCATTATTAATGGCAGCTCGTATGGGTATAGTAAAATAAACTATTGAAAGCTTCCTAATCATTACAATGTTTTTTGCCTTCATTTTCTGCATTAAAACATCCTGCGGGGATATCCGGTCTGTGGCCAAAACCGCGATCCGATACATCATGAGCACAGTGGTAATCCAGCATTTTAAGCAGTGGTAAATTTTGCTTGCCTGCCTGAACATTTTCACAGGCGGTAACACATTGCATACATTGAGTGCAGGTGAACTTATTTCGTTTTAGTCCTCGTGGTTTTAAACGCATAGGACAGGCATGTTCGCAAGAAGTATCACAATCAGCACATAATACCACCTGTTTGCGATCAAAACCTACCACCAAAGACTTTCGATTGCCCATCCATACCATGCTTTGAAACAATCCAATAGCACAGCCAAAACGACAAAATAAATGCCTTGCAAAGGTGAACTCAATTATAAATACCATGGTTGCAACATAGATAAAAGTAAACTGATTTCGAGTCAGCTCACCATTTATCAGGTTAGAGTATATTTCTGCGGGAGGTAATAAATAGGTTAATAAAACCACTGCCCAGGTAAAAGAAAAAGAGACCACAACCATCACCGTGCCTATCCACCATAAGTGATGAGGTTTTATTTTTGTGCCGTCCTGTTGTGCTTCAGGTAGTTTTTCTTTATCCCAGATAGAGAGTTGTCCAGAAGCTCGACGCATGACCGCATTAACCATTTCCACCACAGAAAAATGAGGACATAACCAGCCACAATATAAGCGTCCCCATTTCCAGGAAATAAAAATCCCTGCACTAACCACTAAACTAATTGGCAAAAGGAAGCGAAAAATCATATTAAATAAAATCTCCATAGGAGACATAGCAGCATCTATCCCTAAAACCCAGGGCTTCCATAAAATAATAAAATGATCTTCATTTAAATCAAAACGAAAAATATCCAGCACCGGTGCTAATATAAAGAGCAGAAAAAAACCGCTGCGCCAGATAAGCCGTTGCTGTTGCAAACTAACCATACAACTACTCCAAAAAACTCAAAGTTGCCAGAGCAAAGCTACCTAATAAATAGCTAGATTTAGTCAACTAAACCAGAGTTCTAGTATAACCGCTCAGCTGTAATCCTGGGTGATTTAGGGGCAGTTTAATTGTGATATTTTTGTGATATTTTAAGCAGTAATAATAAGCATATAACCCACACCTGAAAGAGTTTTGATTGTGAGTTCGGGTAGTTTTTTGCGCAACCTCAGTACCAATGCCCGCAAAGATGACTCTCCTACAATCACCTTTCCCCAGAGATGTTTTTCAATAACTAAATTTTGGCAAGGAAGATTTTGATACTTGACCAGAATATCTAATAATTTACTCTCTTTTTTTGTTAACGATACGGGGGAACTGTCTTTTACCAGTAGTAAAGCAGCGGAGTTGAATTCATAACCAAAGCCCAAAGAAACACTTGCATTTAATACCTCCAGGCGTTGCTTATATTTAAGCAATTCAACTTCAACCTGTTGGTTTTTTACATTGTTACGATACGCCTGGATTAAATTTCCACAGGTTATTAAAAATGGCTGTAAGGATTCTGCCAGAGCTAGCTGATAACCCGTTTTTCGATTAGCCACTCCCACCATGCCTAACAATTTGCCTCCTCCATAAAAAGGAATACCCATAAAGGTATCCAGTGGGGGATGTCCATGTGGCAGACCACAACTACGAGGATCGGTAATAGCCTGATTAGCTATAACTAATTGCCCTGTTTTTAATACTGCTCCATAGAGTGAGTCAAGCCTTGAAAATAACATCCCTTTTTTCTTATTTTCATTATAAAGTGCTTGTGTTTCCTCACTCCATGAAATATCGGTTGTTGCATAACTTTTAACATAGGGCAAATTATCTTGCGAATAAAAGACTTCACCAATTAAACCATATTCACTATCGGTTATTTCTAGCAATATATCTAATAATCCATTAAATAAAATATACGGATCGGTCTCGCTGATATAGTAAGATAAAGCGCTAGTGATATTTTTTAGCAATAATTTTTCAGATATTTGTGGTTCAGGAGGTTTCATTATTTATGCTATATTTTTAATTTAGAAAACATTGATATTATAACAATAAATATCAAAATATCCTGTAGTACAAAATTAAACTGGATGAATAACGGAACCGTTGTATAAGCTACTGCACTTATTTCCTCAAATTATGCTTTATATGGCGATATGAGCAGGCGGGTAATGAATAGTCTGGCCAGATTTTCACCCAATGTAGAAATATATTCCATTGATGAAGCTTTTTTAGATTTCTCTACCCTGCCCCAAAAAGGACTATACGAATATAGCCAGAAAATTAGACTAAAGTTGCAACAATGGACAGGAATTCCTATGGCAATTGGCATTGCCCCCACTAAAACATTGGCCAAACTGGCTAATCACATCGCTAAAAGCGTGGCCGCTGAGGGAGTTTTCAGGCTGGATAATTTAAATCAGCAAACTCAGATAATAAAATAATTAGACGTCAGTACTATCTGGGGTATCGGGAAAAAATCACAAAAAAAGCTCAAACAAATAGCTATAGAAACGGTCTGGGACTTTTATTCTGCGGATAAAAATGCCATCCGCTCATTAATGGGAATCAATGGTATAGCTGTTTTATCTGAATTATCAGGTATTCCCTGCCACCACTTACATGAGCAGCAAAGCAGTAAAAAAAATATTATGTCTTCACGTTCCTTTTCTATACCAATACAACAACTGCCACCGATTGCAAATGCTCTGGCTAATTAACTTGACCATGCAGCTTGACTATCTGCAAGCAAATATTTATCTAATAAAGCAATAAACTCCTGACGCTCCACATTTATCGCCCCCAGGCTGTTCATATGTTCCGATTCCACCTGACAATCAATTAATTTAAATCCCCATTGTTTAAGATTTTTAACTAAATAGCTAAAGGCCAGTTTAGAAGCATTGCTCTGGGTAGAGAACATAGATTCACCAAAAAATACCTGCCCAAAAGACAGGCCGTACAAGCCCCCTACTAATTCATCTCCAAGCCAGCATTCACATGAATGAGCAATACCCTGTTGATGCAATAAAAAATAGGCAGCAAGCATTTCCTCAGTAATCCATGTGCCATCCTGATAACGTCTGGGAACTTGTGCACATTTCCTTATAACTTGCTCAAAACTGCGATCAAAGCTAAAACTAAAGGTATTTTTTTTAAGTAATTTTTTTAAACTTTTACTGGGGCTATAATCTGCGGTAAAAATAACCGAACGAGGATCAGGACTCCACCACATAATCGGCTCATCTGCACTATACCAGGGGAAAATGCCCTGGTGATAGGCACTCACAATTCTTTCTGAACTTAAATCCCCTCCTATAGCAAGCAAACCATCTGGCTCTTTAAGCGCTAAATTAACCGGGGGAAAGGATACATCCTGAGGACTTAAAAAATAAGGATATTGATTGTTTTTCATATGTATTATAATTAGCTAATGTATACCAATAAGCTGTTGTGGCCAGAAAAGTAATTGTAAAAATTAATATGCAGAGTTTAAAGATCGAAAACCTCAGTGTCCATAGTATATTCCCAAAATTAAAATTTAATCTTTCTATACAATTAAATGCTGGAGAAATTATTGGCCTGACAGGTCCCTCAGGATCAGGCAAATCAGTATTATTTAAAGCTATTGCAGATTTAATGGAACATCAGGGCACTATCACACTGGATGGTTTAGATAAAAACAGCTTTAGCGCGCCCCAATGGCGAAAAAAAGTAATGCTGGTACCTGCTGAAAGCCAATGGTGGTTTGATAGTGTTGGCGAACACTTTCCATTGCTGGATAAAAAATTGTTGGATAATAATATGCTCAGTCAACTGGATTTAAGCCCGAGCATTTTCTCCCAGCAGGTACATGAAATATCCAGTGGTGAAAAACAACGTCTGTCAATATTAAGAGCCATACAATATCAACCCGAAGTACTATTATTAGATGA
>JASFYQ010000137.1:0-7898 GCA_045047105.1 Pseudomonadota bacterium
AAACAATTGATTAAAAAGTATGGTGGTAAGAAGAATAAACGTAAGTAGCCAAACAATTGATTAAAAAGTATGGTGGTAAGAAGAATAAACGTAAGTAGCAAAAACAAGTAAATTGAGAATTACAACTGCGGTAATTTTTTCCCGCCAAAGATAAGATCAAATCGCCAGCTCATAAAGTTATCTGAAGTCAGATAACTTTTACTGGCAAGATATTCTAAAATTCCCTTTAAACGATACACATGGGCTACGGAGTCGATTCGCATAATCTCTTTTCCAGAAGGGTCAAAAGCAATAATGGTTGGTGTGTAAAACAGGTTTAACTGCTTTGCCCATTGTTTGGCAGTAATTTTTTTACCGCTGGGTGTCCAGATAGGAGTGTTGGCTTTTATATCAACTTGAACATTATCAAAATAACCAAGTAATTTTTGGGTTTCCAAATTCTGTAATGGATCAGAATGTAATACATCACAGGCATGACAATCGTGTTGTTCAAAAAAGACCAATAGGGGTTTTTCTGCTTTAAAATGGCTACGATCTAATGCATAGGGGGGAGGCATAAAAAAGCGTTCATCATTCATATCGCTAATTTCAAACTTGGGGGGAGGATCCGCTCGTGAAATATAATCTGCAAAGTTTTCTTCTTGGTAATAGCCTTCAACTACAAACTCTAGAGCAGCACGAAACTTATAGGGTGGATAATAACCTCGTAGCATAAATGCTTTTTTCCCTCTATTATCATAAAAAATTAAAGAAGGGGTTAGATTGGCTTTTTCTTGCATTGCATATTGGCGTTCAGTCATGGTTGTGCCATCTAGAGTGGTAATCTCCTTACTACCCCAGATATTAATCGCAATGACATCAAAGTTATTTTGTACATAACTGGCAATGTCTTTTTGTCCAAAATCATTTTTCATTAAAGCTAGACAATAAGCACAATGTTTTTGACCAAAATAAACTATAATTCCTTTTTTACCTGCTTGTTTAGCTTCCTGAATATCGTCCTGAAGATCTAAAAAACTTTCTTTAAACCACTTAGGATGTGTTATTTCACTTATAACAGGGCGGTCATCAAATTCCTCAAATTCATCAAATGATTCATCATTTTCTGATGCCAGAATAAATGGTGAAACAAAGCATAATAATAAAAAAAGTGATATTTTAGCCATAATATTTATGTACGCAATTGGACTTAATTTAAGAAAGAAAATAATTTTTTTCTATATTGTCGCACAAGAGCATTAGAACTACCAAGAATATCAAAGACTTTCAACATATTTGCTTTAGCTACGCCTTCATTAAAGCTGATATCTTTTTTAACTATTTGAAATAAAATTTCTAATGCATCGGCATGATTTTGGTTGGCAATATGAATATTGGCAAGTTGCAATTGCAAATCTAAATTATCAGGTTCAGCTTTTATTTGCTGCTCCAAGTCATCCAGTTCTGGGGCATTGGCAACTGCCTGTGCAATTTCTAATTGCGTTTTTATTGATTTATACGCTTCTTCCAATTGAATCTTATCTGGAAGAGAGCTTAATAGATCTTCACAAAGCGGGTATTCCTTAGTTTGTAAATAAACCTGAGCTATAGCCAGATGAACCTTGTAATTTTCTGGACTTTGCTGATTTAATTGTTTTAGTTGCTCCAATGCATTTTCTGAGTCACCCTGATCAAGTAGTATTAATGCCTGTTCTAATACATCATTGACAGGATTAGCAACATACTTATTAATGAGAGTTTTTATTTCACCTTCGGGTATTGCTCCAGTAAAAGAGTCAACAACTTGTCCCTGATGGTATATTAGCACCGTAGGCAGACTCTTAACACCATGTTGCACAGCCAGATCCTGGAGTTCATCACTATTTATTTTTGCAAGAATAAATGCCCCCTGATATTGTTGGGCAATATCAGTTAAAAGTGGGATCAATACTTGACAGGGCTGGCACCACTCAGCCCAAAAATCAACGACAACAGGCAGCTGTAAGGATTTATCTATTACATTTTGCTGAAAACTCTCATGGCTATCAATTTCAACTACAAAGGGTATATTACTCATGAATTATGTCCTATCATATTTTATATAATTTAGAGATAATATGGGTATAGATCTTATAAAATAAACATGTAACTATATAGAACATGGTTATTATCCTTTATTTTATAGTTTAAAATATAATAATACGCTTAGTTTACAAAGTGGAAAGTCTATAAAATAGTATTAAATAGCTATTATCTTAAATATTAAGATGGAGAGAAGTTTTGGCCAAGTTACAGTTAATCTTTGATGGTAAAATTAAGAGGGAATATGACTTAAATAAAACAGAATTATATATTGGCCGCCATCCGTCTAATGATATTATCATTGATAATAAAGGCGTTTCTGGTAAACATGCTGTGGTATATGTTGAAGGTAAAGATTTTATTGTTAAAGATTTAGATAGTACCAATGGTACTAAATTAAATGGTAAAAAGATCACTTCAGCTAAATTACACCATGGAGATCATATTAATTTATTTAAACATACACTAAACTTTATCTTACTAAACGAAAAAAATGATCCTGCAGAAAATTTGGTTGCTGGAAATCTATCTAATAGCGTGAATCCTGATGCAACCATTATGTTGGATGCTAATCAAATTAATAATATGGGTTCAGCTTATAAAGCTACAAAAAATACTAGCGATAATAAAAACACATTAAATCAACCCAGATTAGAAGTAACCAGTGCCGATCAAATTAAAACTATAATTTTATCTAATAAATCTGTATTAATTGGTAAAAAGGAAAATTGCGACATACAGACAGGTGGATGGTTATTTACTCCTGCTATTTCTGCACTAATAAAAAAAGACATGACAGGCATGTATACTATTAAACCTGAAACAGCTATTAAATTGAATGATAAAAAAATTAAAGATAAACAATTATTACAAAATGGTGATCGTATCTTAGTTAGAGATACATTAATTATATTTATGATTTAGAAAGATCAAAAGATAAATTCAAATAAAATAAAACTATCCTTATGCCTTATATTACTCGAAACCAACAGCATAAAATTCAGTCACTGTATAATGAAGCGCAATCAGAAGATCAGGAATTTTTGCCCAATAATGATACTCAGGTACTTGAATTTTTAAAAGATGAAACTTGTAATAGCAAAGATCAAGTTTTTTTAAATCAGACAGACACGGATCTAATTCGAGTATTAGAAGATTTGGTAGACTTATTAACTGAAAAACACGTTATTTTGTTTACCGACTTGCCAACTGCTGCCCAGAATAAATTATTACAAAGAAAATCTATACGTAGAAATTTACAGCATAGTATTCTTGATGGGGAAGAAGATAATATTTTTTAATTATTTTAAAAATATCCACATTTTTAAGATTTATACTTTTCCCTCACTTTGTTCGTTTGTATATATAATCACCTCATATTATTGAAAATAACCACTTTTTATATTAAATTTCAATCTTTTTCTTGATTTTTTTAAGTGGTTAACATAATCTTACTCTCAGTATTAGTACCAAAGTACTAGATATCTAACTTTGGTGCAAATTGAGAAGTTTTATTAATTTAATTGGGTTGGCCTAATATAGTGAATAATTTATTACGAGTTAGTTCTCTGGTCGGAATGTTAGCTGTTTTGCCTGTAAATCTTTATGCAGTAAATTTGCAAGAAGTAATTGAGCAGTCGGTGTTAAGTAATCCGTCCATACTGGAGCAATATAATCAGAAAATTTCCAGAGAGTATGAAGTTAAAGTCGCAAGTGGTGGTTATTATCCAAAAATTGACCTTGATGCTGGAGGTGGGTTTAAACGCACGGAAAATGATGTTACACGGACTTCAGTTGATGGAAAAGCAGTAAATTATACGGCATGGGATGCTGAAATAGGTCTTAGACAGATGTTGTTTGATGGTTTTTTAACCAGCAGTGAAACAGCCAGGCAGGAAAAACGAGTTGAGTCAGCATTTTTTGAATTATATAATCTAGCAGAAGAAATTGCCGTAAAATCTGTTGAAGTCTATGTTAATGTTTTACTTTATCAATCCTATGTAGATTTTGCTAAGTCTAATTTAACATCACACGAAAAAATGTTTGATCAAATAGAAATGCGCTCTATGTTAGGAGCAGATGATCAAAGCTCTCTAAGCCAGATGAGAGGCCGCTTAAAATTAGCTTTTTCAAATGTAGAAGCAGAAAATAATAATTTACAGGATCGTTGGACTGAATATCTAGAAATAGTAGGCTCTTTACCAAAGGATGCATTAGAAGATGTAAACTTTAATATTACTCTGCCAGAAACCTACGAAGAAACTTTAGATTACGCTCTGGCAAATCATCCCGCTTTAGCCCGCTCAAAAGCAGATATTGAGCAATTCAAATTGCAGAAACAAGCATCAAAAAGTTTTTATTACCCACGTGTTGAACTAGAACTACTAAGTGACTGGAAAGATACTAATGACGATGGCATTTTAAGACTAGGAAAAAGTAATAATCAGTCTGCCATGATTCGTGTTAATTACAACCTATACAATGGTGGTTCTGACAAAGCTAGAGCGGATAAGGATCAATTCTTACGCCAGGAAGCGGATGAACATTTAGAATGGCAACGTCGCCGAGTAGAAAAAGATGTAGCATTCGCCTGGAACACCTATAAATCTTCTGAAAGGAGACTAGCCTATCTTGAAGACTATGTCCAGGCAACAGAAGAGACCAGTACTGCCTATCTGCAACAATTTCAGATAGGAGAAAGAACATTACTGGACTTACTGAATACAGAAAATGAAATTTTTGAAGCCAGAAAAGAATTTTTACAAGTTAAATATCAAAATGTTTTATCAAAATATCGCGTTTTAGCCAGTATGGGAACTATATTAGAAAAAACTAAAACAAAATTATTTACGGATGAATATTATCCGGCAGATGAAGTTGTAAATGATCTGCAAGAAAAGATCGAGGAACATGATGAGAGAGAACTAGATAAACGTAATTCATCAGATGATTATACGGATATGCGCTTTTTCAAAATGAACAATAATTTAAGAGCGGTAAATGAAGGAAGAAGAGAGAGCAAATAATGTATAAATTAACGAACTTAAATAAGCTTCGCTGCAGTTTTATTGTATTGCTATCGTCTCCAGTTTTGCTATACGCTGTTGAATTAAATGATACAGGACTAGGAGAGAATAAATATAGCAGTGAGCAATCAGATTACTATTTTTATCCAAAAGATGTTGCCGATTATCCAGGACAGGATCCGCAATATGGCCGAGATGCGGCAGAACAGGGGGATGTTTTAGATAAAGTGGGCGGCGGCCATGCAGGCTTTGATTTTAGTGAAAGCAGTGATTGTGTAGTTGATAATGTTACAGGTCTTGTGTGGGAGGCTAAAACAGATGCTTCTGATGATGGTCTACAGAGCAATAAATGGACATTTACCTACGTTGATAGTAATGAAACCCCCTTGTACCCTGTTGAACCTAAAATGGTTACAAAAGCTAAGCTGAAAAAAGCTGTGCCAGAAACAATTCATGAAGAAATTATTTTAGATTCTAAAGTTCTTTTTGATTATGATAAATCAAATTTAAGAGCAGATGCAAAAGCCAGTATTGATGAATATATTGATGGTTTTAGAGATAAGTTTAAGCATATTCGTAGTGTTACTGTAATAGGCCATACGGATGGAATCGCATCTCAGAAATACAACCAGGCTCTTTCAGAAAGAAGAGCGCGTACGGTAGCAAATTATCTTGAAGGAATAGAAGATATTCCAGTTTCAGAAGTAGATGCTATAGGAAAAGGTAAATTAGAACCAATAGATACTAATGAGACAGATGAAGGCAGAGCGAATAATCGTAGAGTTGTTATTAATCTTGAATTGGATAATATGCCATCTGAGCCAGAAGAAGAGATGCTTGGAACTGAAATGGTTGAAACCAAAACAACTACTGACCATGCCTCAGCAATGTCAAATGCCAAAGCATCCTCTTCATTGCCTGAAGTAGCTGTTCCCCCAATTTGTAGTGATGAAAAAAACTCTATCCGTTGTGATACAGAATCCTATGTTACAAAAATGAATGAAATAAATCTTTGTGGATATGATAATTGGAGACTCCCTAGCAGAGAAGAGTTAAGATCTATTGTTGATTATGGTTTTAGTCTTCCTGCAATTGATAAGGATTATTTCCCAAATAGCATTAGCAGTGCATATTGGACCTCAAGCCGTTATGTAAATAATGATTTTAGAGTCTGGGTTGTTGATTTTGAGCACGGTGGAGATAATACTCATGAAAAACATCGTACCTTACCCATACGCTTAGTTCGTGATTCGAAGTCTACGGATACTGGATCGTCAAATACTCGTGCTATAAATACTGATGCTGAAGAAGATAATTCCTTTAGTGATTTTTTTAGCCCCATTACTAACTTATGGAAATAAACAGATATTTCTTCATTTTTAGAGGTTTTTAAATTATGTCAACAGGAATTTATTCTGTTTTAATCATATTTGTTCTGTCATTTAGTTCAACATTATATGCACAAGAACTAGATGCGAATATAGCTATGGATGATGCCCACAATGCTGAAGGTATCGAGACTATAACCGAAACTCAAAGGAAAAAGAGTTTAGCCAGTGAAGTTAAATCTATAAATCAGCAAAAGTGTTTTGATAATGCGAATTCAACACTTAAAACACAGAGTTTTTCAGTTTGTGGTAATGGAAATCTTATTTATGATAACCTTACCGGGTTGATGTGGACTCGATGTGCAATTGGTAAATCATGGAATAGCGAGACCAAAGAATGCGAAGGTGATGCATCTATTTATAACTGGAAAGAATCATTAAACAAAGTAGTAGATGTTAACCAAACAGGATTTAATGCACATTCAGATTGGCGCTTACCTAATATTAAGGAGTTAGCATCTATAGTGGATCTCTCTTGTGCCTACCCTGCAATTGATCAAAATGTTTTTCCAAATACGGATAATGCTGCCTTTTGGACTTCATCGGTATTTGAGCAATATCCTGGTAGAGCATGGTATTTTAAGTTTGATTTGGGCCATGATTACCCATCAGATAAACGCTACTTTAAACAACTACGCTTTGTACGCCTGGGACTTGGTGAAGGCTCTTATAATTTAAAAACGGGTGAAAAATCCAGTTTATTGGATGCTTGTGCCTCATTTGCTACAATTAAATTTGATGATTTATCGGATGTTCCCTTGGTTTCAACAATCCAATCGGGGCAAGCCATGATTAATTTTACCGGCCAGAATAATGAATGTACGGTGAGTGTTGAAAATGGTGAATATGAAATAAATTCAAATGGAATATGGAGTTCTGAAGCAGGTACTATTAAATCAGGTGAATCCGTAAGTGTAAGACACATATCCTCGGATCAATACATAGGCGATGTAATAACTACTCTAAGCGTATGTGATGCAACAGCAATGTTTAAATCAACCACTATGGAAGAGGTTTCAGCCTCTTATGAAGATGTGTTATTAGATACTGAAATTTTATTTGCCTATGATAGTTCTGAGTTATCCGATGAAGCAAAATCAAGTATAGATGGTTATGTTGATCAATTCAGAGATCGGTTTGATAAAATAGCTGAAATTGTTATTATTGGTCATACTGATGGAATAGCTTCACAACAATACAACCAAAAACTATCTGAGCGACGAGCACAATCGGTTGCAAGTTATCTTGAAGTTATTGAAGGTATTCCCGATACAGAGATTGAAGCAATAGGAAAAGGAAAGCTTGAGCCTATTGAATCAAATGACACGGCAGAAGGCCGAGCTAAAAATAGACGTGTTGTACTGAGGCTTATATTTAAATAATTATTGCTAGAAAATAAAAAAATAGCTGAATTAATTCAGCT
>JASFYQ010000138.1:0-16973 GCA_045047105.1 Pseudomonadota bacterium
ATTATTGATGCCTCTAATAATACTACTACAACCGTTCCTCCAGGTTTGGGAACAGGTAAAGAAATTTTTGCCTTTATGCCTCAAGAGCTGCTAGCAAACCAAAATACGTATTATCAAAATACTTTAGGCCAACACCCCTATGGAGTGGATGGAGCTATTAGTTTTTGGGTGAATGATGTTGCTAATGATAATACTATCACTATAGGGACTGACCATGTTTATGCTTATTTTGGCTTAAGACGGGGGGGTAAAAGTTATTATGCTCTGGATGTAACGGGTTGCGGCGCAAACCCATGTACAGTAGATCCAACCATAAAATGGAAAATTACTAATAATAATGGTAATGGAGTATTATATTCTGCTACCTCTGGAGTGGGCACTATTAGCGATCAATTTAAAGAATTGTCTCAAAGCTGGTCAAAAATGGAACCTATTAAAATCAAAATTAATTCTGTTATAAAAAATGTACTTATTTTTGGTGGAGGTTATGATCCCAGTAATGATACCAGTGCAACTCGAGCAACGGATAGTACAGGACGTGCTATTTATATAATTGATGCAGAAACAGGTGAGCGGTTATGGGAAGCAGGTTCTTCTGCTCTCAGTGCTGATAGTGGTTTAAGCCTGGACTTAGCAGACATGAAATATAGTATCCCAGCAGATGTTCAAGTTATTGATGTAATAGGTGATGGTTTGGCCAATCAGTTTTATGTAGGAGATATGGGTGGCCAAATTTGGCGTTTTGATGTAAATAATGAAGCATCTTCCTGGAGCGGTGCTATAACTGGAGGAGTGATTGCCGATCTAGCTGAGAGTGGAGTTGGAACAGAAGCAAATAATCGTCGTTTTTTCTATCCTGTAGATGTAGCACTTACCAGCATTGATAAAAAAGATGTATTAACCCTGGCAATTGGTTCGGGCTGGCGCAGTCACCCACTTGATAGCATTGTTAATGATAATTTATATGTTCTAAAAACTACCGATGTGTATAGTCCTCCCAAAAACAGTGGTGGTGTGATTGAATATGTAAAAAAAGTAGTGGCTGATTTACATGATGTAACGGAACCAGGAGATGTGCCGGATGGAATAAAAGATGATGGAGCTTCTGCTGCTGAATATGCTGCTGAGCTATTGCTTAAGGAAAAAATGGACTTTACTGGTTGGTATATACAAATGGAAACAGCAGGTGAAAAAATTATATCATCGAGTACAACATTTAATGATCATATCCTTTTCAGTAGTTATATTCCAACTGCTGCAGGCAATGTATGTCAGGCAGCACAAGGATCAGGGCGCTTATATATTGTAGATCTTCTTACTGGCAAAGCAAAACTGGATTTAAATAATAATGATGAATATGAAGCTAAAATAGATAGATATGTACAACTCAGCCATGGTGGTATCCCACCATCCCCTTCAATTTTAATACCACCAGGAGATTCTCCTCCGATTGTATTGGTTGGTACTGAAAATCCATTAAAAAGAAAACATCTGGAAGGTGATACACCTGGAGGGGGCGGCTTATCTCCTGCAAAAGGCGTGAGCTCTACCTATTGGAGAGAAGCTGGTGAGTACTGGGAGACCACAGGTGATACGGATGGTAATAATCTAAAAGATCAATAATACTTATCTCAAAGGAGATTTGCATGACTAATTTAAAAGTAATATTAGCTTTTGTATTGATATTTTTTGTATTTTCAATACAATCTATTCAAGCGGCTAATGATAAAAAACAAAAACGCCAGTTACCAAGAACTTATCCTTATTCATATCCTTATGATGAGCATCATTGTCCAACAGGTAATTGCAGCCGTAAAAATGAGAATCCTAAACAAAGTGATAGAGAAAAAAAACAAGGGCGAGATAGAGATGATGACTGATAGTAGAATCAGCAAAAAAAGTAGCGGCTTTACCCTAATTGAATTAATGATAACCGTGGTTATTGTTGGTATTTTAGCCGCTATAGCTATCCCTTCATATCAAGATAGTGTAAAAAAAGCCAGGCGAGCGGATGGTATTTTAGCCTTAACAACCGCTGCACAGGCACTGGAGCGTTGTGGTATTAGCAATGGTAGTACCTATGTTATTGCAGAGCAGTTTGATTGTACCCCTGCGGCATATGACTCAGCTGATGCCAATTATCGTATTACAGCGGTAGTTACCGCCACAACTTTTGTACTTACTGCAACAGCCCAGAACCAACAAAGCAGTGATGCGGCCTGTACCACACTGACTATTTCTAATACGGGTTTACAAGGTGCTACGGGTACGGGTACGGCAGATAGTTGCTGGGGAAATTAATCTCGGTACTGGTTATTTAGATCAATTTTTGCTTAAATTGAGTGACTACATTTTCTGCTGTCATTGGGCGGGAAATTAGAAACCCCTGTATTTCATCACAACCGGCTTGTTTAAGAAATTCAACTTGCTCTTGTACTTCAACCCCTTCAGCAATAACTTTAATGTCCAGATGTTTAGCCATGCTAATAATAGCAGCTACTATGCATTGATCCTTTTTTTCATTGAGCAGGTTAGTTAAAAAGCTGCGATCAATTTTTACAAAATCTATGGGTAAATCTCTCAGATAGGCAAGGCTTGAAAAACCTGTGCCAAAGTCATCAATGGAAATGACAACGCCTATTTCTTTGAGTTTGTCAATGGTATGTTTGGCTTGATCCAATTTTTTCATTAAGGATGTTTCGGTAATTTCAAGCTCTAGATATTTTGCTTCTAAACCTGAAAATTTTAATGCATTTGTAATCCAAAACAAGAATTCTTCACGGCAAAATTGATGGGCGGAAACATTAACGGCAACACGATAGGGCGGCAGGCCCATTTTTTGCCAGAGTACATTTTGCCGACAGGCTTCTTCTAAAACCCATTTACCAATAGGTAGAATCAACCCCGTTTGTTCTGCCAGCTCTATAAAACTAAGTGGTTGTAAAATACCCAGATCGGGGTGGTCCCAGCGAATTAATGCTTCTATACCCGCAATGTTTCCACTAGCAAGATCCACTTTAACCTGATAACTGAGAAAGAACTGGTTTTTTTCCAGTGCTTTATGCAGATTGGTTTCCATGGTTAAGCGTTCCATGGATTTAGCATCCATGGTTTTAGCATACAGCTCAAAACCATTTCTGCCTAAATCTTTGATTCGATACATGGCAGTGTCTGCATGTTTAAGCAGTGTTTCTGAATCTTCTCCATCATCGGGGTAGAGACTAATACCTATACTGCAACTGATAAATAATTCTTGTGATGCTACCATAAAAGGTTTTTTCATCTGTTCAAGAATACGACGGGCAAATAGGGTAAGTACTGATAGCTCATTCATCTCAGGCAGAACAATCACAAATTCATCTCCACCAATACGTGCAAAAGTGTCTCCCTCACGGATAAACCCAGAGATTCTATTGGCGACTTGTTTTAAAAGTTCATCTCCTGCAGAATGGCCGAGGGTATCATTAATGCGTTTAAAAAAATCCAGATCTATAAACATCAAGCCTAATAGATGCTGATGGCGCTTAGCATTGGCAATAGCCATTTCTAGTCTATCAAGCAGCAAGCGTCTATTGGGTAATTTGGTTAAAAAGTCATAATAGGCAAGATTTTTTATCCGTTCTTCCACTTTTTTTCGCTCAGATATATCGGTAAAAATGGATGCATATCCCTGAATAACCTTGTTACCATCAGAGATGGTATTAATGCTCAGCCATTCAGGATAAATCTCACCTGTTTTACGTTTATTCCAAATTTCTCCCTGCCAATACCCTAGATTATTAATTTGTTGCCACATTTTTTTATAAAAGCTGGCATCATGTCTGCCAGAACCCAAAATACTAGGGTTTTTGCCAATAACTTCTTCTGATGAATACCCCGTAACTACAGAAAAAGCAGGATTTACCATTTCTATCTTGCCATTGGTATCCACAACCATAATACCTTCCTGGCTAGACTCCAGCACGCTATAAGCAAGTAATAAGTTTTTGTTTGCAAGCATTAATGCATCGTCATGCTGTTTTAATATTTTTTCCAGGAAATGCACATATTCGTATTGAATGCTCTTTAAAATATGTGCAATAGTTAATAGGCCAATCATTTTTTTTTCTTTATTAATCACTCCCAAATGCCTTATTTTAAAATCTATTAGCATTTTTTGTGCTTCAATAAGGGGTTGTTGACTATCAATGGTTAATAAGGGGCGATTGGCTATATCAGCTAATGTGCCTGAGATATTAGCAGTAGAAATTAATTGAACAATATCGCGTTCGGTAATAATGCCATACTCTTTATTATCAAACCCGGTCACAATTAACGCATTTACTCCTGAGCCATGGATCTGAGTAATTGCTGTTGTTACCCGAGTTGATTTATCTAAGGATAAAAAATTATTACTTAAGGCATTAATAACTTTTTGTACCTGAAGAAAGTTTTCGGGGTTTTGATGAAAAATAATATCACTTTGGCTGATAATGCCCTGCATTACATCATTATCATCCACCACTACAAAATGCCTAAGGCCTAGTTCCTGAAAGGCTAATACTGCGCTAACTACCTGTTCATTCTGGTTTATTGTTTTTACTGGTTTAGACATAAAGTCTTTGATTGGCTGAGAAAATAGTGATTTATTCTCAAAGTCTAAGGTTAAAGCATCGGCTTCGGTCCAGATTCCAACGGGTAAATCATTTTCAGTTACAACTATTGAGCTTGTTCCATGCTCTTGCATTATAGTAGCGACATTTTTTAGTGAGCTATCTATGCCACAGGTTAGAACAGGAGTATGCATAATTGACTGGATGGTAATCTCTTGTGCCAGATTACTTGATTCAAAATAATTTATGGTGGAATGAGGCATTTAATTTACTCACGTTCTTTGTCTTCAGGCATAGCTGTTTTTACATAGTAGCACAACCAAGCTATTTAACAATGATGCATTATAAACTTTAGCAGGTAACCAGGTGGCTAAGGCAGGCCAATAGGCCAGAATAAGCAATAATAATAAACAATGCTATTGTAATCAGGGTTTGATTGGTCATAATGCCATAAATACGGCCAGGTAATGCAGATAAAAAAGCTACTGGAAAACCGCATAATAAAACCGGCATGATTAGAAGAGTTGTTTTTAATAGATAAGCATAGGCTAAACCCCGGCATCACCAGACTCTTCTAAAACTGCCCAGGAGTCCCTTACAAAATACCAGCTGGAGTAAAAAATAAAAGCTGTCATTGGTAAAAGTAAAAAAAGTATATCCAGAAGGTTAACCCAGGCTTTGCTTTTAAGTGACATCTTACTATAAAAAATATCCACCCGAACATGCTCATCGTATTTATAGGTATAGGCTATAGCTAATAAAAAGGAGCTGGCATAAAGATACATTACCAACTCCTGCATAGCTATCCAGCCCATATTAAAGCCGTATCGCAATACCAGGCGATAATTCGCCCAGTATATTCGCTAATAGTTTGTAGTGTAGAAATAATAGGGTTAGAGGCATTAATCAAACTTAACCACCTTCCATTGCTCGGGGCCTGTTTTATGGATAGACTCGCCGCCGCTGTCTACTGCAACAGTTACCGGCATGTCTTTAACTTCAAACTCATAAATAGCCTCCATGCCCAGCTCTTCAAAGGCTAAAACTTTAGCTTTTTTAATAGCATGAGAAATTAAAAAAGCCGCTCCACCCACTGCAATTAAATAGACAGATTTATGTTCTTTAATTAATTCAATAGTGGCATCTCCGCGTTCGGCTTTACCAACCATTCCTGCAATCCCCATATCTTCAAGCATCATTCTAGTATACTTATCCATACGAGTAGATGTGGTAGGGCCAGCAGGACCAACGGCTTCATCTTCTACTGCATCTACAGGGCCAACATAATACACAAAGCGATCTTTAAAACTAACCCCGTTGGGTATAGGCTCACCTGCTTCAAGTAAAGAGGCAATTTTTCTATGTGCAGCATCACGGGCGGTAAGAATTTTACCGCTCAGTAATAACCTCTCTCCCGGTTTCCAGTTGAGCATGTCTTCTTTATCTAAATTCTGTAAATCGACCTGTTTTGCACCTTTATCTGGTTTCCAGAATACTTCAGGCCAGTCATCTAGGCTTGGGGGTGCAAACTCTGCTGGGCCATGACCATCCAGGCTAAAATGAATATGTCGGGTTGCAACACAATTGGGAATAATCGCTACGGGTAAGGAGGCAGCATGAGTGGGATAATCCAGTACTTTAACATCTAATACCGTAGTTAAACCACCTAAACCTTGTGCACCTATACCCAGATTATTTATTTTTTCATATAAATCTAAACGTAATTGCTCGGTTGTTGACTCTGCTCCTCTGGTTATTAACTCTTGTATATTAACGGGTTCTAACAAAGATTCCTTAGCTAATAACATGGCTTTTTCAGGTGTGCCGCCAATGCCCACACCTAAAATTCCTGGAGGACACCAGCCTGCGCCCATTTGTTTTACATTGTCTATAATCCATTGTTGTAAATCAGCACTGGGGTTTAAGGCAGCAAATTTTGCCTTATTTTCAGAACCCCCACCTTTGGCTGCAATTTTAAAATGCACCTGATTACCAGGAACCAGTTTATAGTGGATAATTGCAGGAGTATTATCTCTGGTATTAATGCGTTTTCCAGCGGGATCTTTTAAAACCGAGGCGCGTAACAAATTTTTAGAGTTAAGATAAGCCTGTCTTACTCCTTCATTAATCATATCATCCATGGATTGCTTGCTTTCCATTTCTGCCTGCATGCCAACTTCCACAAATACCACAGCAATTCCAGTATCCTGACAAATGGGTCGATGGCCCTGGGCGCATAAGCGTGAGTTATATAAAATTTGAGCCAGAGCATCTTTAGCCGTAGCAGATTGCTCTTTTTCGTATGCTGCGCCCATAGCCTGAATAAAATCTTTGGAATGGTAATAAGATATATATTGCAGGGCATCTGCCACGCTTTGAATTATATCGTCTTGTTTAATCATTTTTTGCCTCGTGGTACTGTTTATTTTAAATCTTTATTTTCTAAAATAGATATGCTGTTATATGTTCAGTTAGTGATTTTTACAAGCCTCTTATTATAATGTTAATAAATAACTATAATAGCGCATTCTTTTAACATGTAAACCTGTTTTATTCTCACTATTAATTAGCCATGCCAAGTCTATAAATAATTCCTCTATAAGCTTGTTCCTATTCCCCTGTTATAACAAATAACTCGCTGAAATTGATGCGAGCTTCTATAAAAAACCAGAGATAAATATTTATAGTCACTCTATTAAATAATAGCACGCTTAAAATTACCTGCATTTAATTTACAAACACATCAAAATAAGAATATTTATTTAGAGCATATTTTGATAGAATTTATAAGGTAAACTTTAACATTAAGATATAAATTCCTTATGGAGAAAATAATGACAACGGATTATGGTTTTTCAAAACTGGCAATTAAAATACCAGAAATTTTGCTACCAAATGAACAAATTGACCTGGCTAAATGGTCTGTTGTTGCCTGCGACCAGTATACTTCACAATTAGATTATTGGAATAAGGTAAAAGAAAATACTGATAATCAGCCCTCCACCTTAAATATTATTTTTCCTGAAGTATATTTAGAAGACAATGATGGCGAGTCACGCATTAAAAACATTAATCAAACCATGGTTGACTACCTTGAAACAGGTACTTTAAACGTTCTGGATAAACCAGGATTTGTATTAGTTGATCGTAAAACCTCTCAAGCGCCTTCTCGTAAAGGCCTGGTAGTGAGTATTGATCTGGAGCAATACGATTTTAATAAAGGCTCTTCTTCATTAATTCGTGCTACAGAAGGCACAATCATTGATCGCCTGCCTCCTCGTATTAAGGTAAGAAAAGACGCTCAAATTGAGCTGCCACATATTATGGTATTAATTGATGATCCCGATAGAACGGTTATTGAGCCTTTATTTGAAGAGCAGCAGCTGACTACTTTATATGATTTTGAATTAATGGAGCAAAGTGGCCACTTAAAAGGTTATGCTATTGATCAGCAAAAACAATTGCAACAGGTTGCAGATGCTTTGGCAAAACTGGCAGATAAGGATAATTTTACTAAAAAGTATAATGCCGCAGATGAGGACGTTTTATTATTTGCTATGGGTGATGGTAACCACTCACTGGCTACCGCAAAAGCCATTTGGGATACACTTAAAAGTGAAGCGGATGATTTAGAACAATTGATGCAAAGCCCCGCACGTTATGCCCTGGTTGAGCTGGTAAATATCCATGATGAAGGTCTACAATTTGAGCCTATCCACAGAGTTTTATTTAATGTAAATGCAAAACACCTATTAGATGGATTAAGCAATTATTACCATAATAGTGAATGCTTGGTGACGAATGTAGATTCAGAACAGCAAATGCTAGAGCAATCATCACAGGCTAAAACAGACAGTAATCATATTATTCCCTTTGTAAGCCCGGATGGTTATGGTTTTATTAGCATAGCGGAGCCTAAATTTACTTTGGAACTGGCCAGTCTTGAAGATTTCTTTAAGCTCTATCTGGAGGCCAATGAGGTAAAAGTTGACTTTATTCATGGCGACGATGTGGTAAATGATTTAGGTAAACAGCAAGGAAATATGGGCTTCTTTTTCCCTCCTATTTCTAAACATAGTTTATTTAAAACCATTATTTTTGATGGCGCCTTACCCAGAAAAACATTCTCTATGGGTGAAGCAGATGAAAAACGCTTTTATTTAGAAGCTCGGAAAATT
Source organism: Pseudomonadota bacterium (assembly GCA_045047105.1). Classification (GTDB taxonomy): domain Bacteria; phylum Pseudomonadota; class Gammaproteobacteria; order GRL18; family GRL18; genus JADGAU01. The sequence goes on from JASFYQ010000138.1 coordinate 8,771, forward strand.
AAATAACTAGCCCGCCTCTGTTTATTTATGAGCTTTATGTTATTTAGAACATAAACATGTTGAGTATCCATTCTCTCTTTTTAGTAGTGAACGTCTGAATCAATACACTCAGGCTTTCAGGATACTTCGATAGGAATCGAGAACGGATACGTTTAATTATGGACTTCTTATAGATTCCTATTTATTTTACGATAACGTATTGCTTCACTAAGGTGCTGTATACCAATATGCTGAGCCTGTTGGTGTTTATTATCTAGATCGGCAATGGTTCGGGCTACCCGTAATATACGGTGATAAGCCCGAGCAGATAAATTCAGTTTATCCATTGCTTGTTCTAATAAAAATACGGAATTTTCAGCTAATTGGCAATCCTGCTCGATTTCTCTGCCAGTTAATAAACTATTACTTTTATTTCTACGCTGTAATTGTTTCTCTCTTGCCTGTGCTACACGTAACTGTATCTCTGCACTGGTTTCTACAGCGTTTTCCACACTGCTTGTTTCATCCATATTTAAGTCGGTTTTGTTTGTGGGTTGGCACAGCTCTTGATGAGACAAAGCCTGGAGTTCTATATATAAATCAATTCTATCTAAAAAAGGGCCTGATATTCTATTCTGGTAACGCTTGATCTGCTCAGTAGAACAACTGCAATTATTTTGATCATCACCAAAATATCCGCAAGGGCAGGGGTTCATTGCTGCAATTAATTGAAATCGGGCAGGGTATCTCACCTGACGTTTAGCTCTGGAAATACTTATTGACCCCGACTCTAAGGGCTCTCTTAATACTTCTAATACATGGCGATTAAATTCTGGTATTTCATCCAGAAAAAGCACCCCAAAATGTGCCAGACTTATCTCTCCAGGTCTGGGATTGCTGCCACCGCCTACAAGAGCAACTCCTGATGAAGTATGGTGTGGAGAGCGAAATGGGCGAATGCCCCAATTATTAATATCAACTATTTCACCACTTATTGATCGAATAGCGGCAGATTCTTGTGCCTGTTCATCGGTCATCATGGGTAAAATCCCTGGCATGCTGCTGGATAGCATAGTTTTTCCACTGCCAGGAGGGCCTGAAAGCAATAATGAGTGTGAGCCTGCGGCGGCAATTTCAAAAGCCCGTTTAGCCTGTTGCTGCCCCTTAATTTCAGAAAAGCAGGTAGTTTCAGGTTGTTTGCTAGGCTGGGTAAGTGTGGCCTGCGGTAAATCCTCTTTGCCATTTAAAAAAGCACAGACTTGTAAAAGATGTTCGGCATAATAAATTGTTAAGCCTTTTATTAATGCCGCTTCCTGCGCATTTTGTTTGGGGATAATAATAATTTTATTGTTTTTACGAGCTTCGATGGCAGAAGATAAAATACCTTTAATGGGGCGCAACTCACCACTTAGCGCAAGCTCGCCATAAAATTCCAATTGTTGCAATGAGCTTTTTTTAAGATTAATATTAATTTGCTCAGAAGCAGTTAATATCCCAATCGCAATAGCTAAATCAAAGCGGCTGCCTTCTTTGGGCAAATCAGCAGGAGCTAAATTAATAGTAATTCGCCGAATAGGAAAATCAAAACGACTATTCAGGATTGCTCCTCGCACTCTATCCTTGCTTTCTTTTACCGCCATTTCAGCAAGCCCGACCATATTTAAAACAGGCAGGCCATTACTTAAATGAATTTCAATTAATACCTCAGTGGCCTGAAGCTCAGCATTTCGACTATAAATAAGAGCAAGTGACATAAATTACACCTTAATAATTAGACTGAGTTAAAGTGTAAAGTGATGGAAAATTAAAACAATCAGACAAATCCTACAAATGGGATTTATTTATGATTCTTTATAGATGTATATATTTGCACGGAATGGGTGTTTACAGGTGTATTAATTATCCACAGATAAATATATACAAGGTATTTTTTAAATGCTAGTGTTTAAGTGTAAGACATTGATTTAACATGATAATAAAATATGTTCTGCATGTGCAAAGTCTTGCCGGTTGAGGAGGACAGGAGGCTATAATGATAACTGTAAAAAAAATTAATTCAGATGAAATCCTTGCGACTATTGATGCAAACACTTTAATTGGTGCAGACTTAAGAGAGATGAATCTGGAGCAGGCTAACCTGGAAAATGTTAATTTAAGTCGTGCTATATTGGATTTTGCTGATTTAAATGGTGCGAATCTTAAAGGGGCAAATTTAGAGCAAGCTTCTCTGCTTGGGGCACATATGAATGGCGTTGATCTTAGTCATGCCAATTTAGCACATGCCACTCTGGGTGATAATATACCCGCTCATGCCACCATACTTTTAAATAGTAATCTGGAATACGCCAATTTATCACATGCACACCTTCATTATGTTGATTTTCGCTATACCAATCTGAGCCATAGTATATTGAATAGGGCAGATATGCGAGAAGCTGTATTCTACCGAGCTAATCTGAGCAATGTTACAGCCAATAATGCTTTATTTATTGCCGCTAATCTTCGAGAAGTTGATCTCAGCTATGCCGATTTGCGTGATAGCCATTTTAATGATGCAAATCTTATGAAGGGCAATTTAAGTTATGCTAATTTAGAAGGAAGAGATAGAGATGGCTTTACTACTATTAACAAAGCCAACCTGGAAGGGGCAAATTTAAATTATGCAAAAATGCACAATATCTTTGCCGTATCTACTAATTTTCATAAAGCCAATCTAAGTCATGCGCTATTAAAAAATGCAGTAATAACCGGGAGTACTATTTCTGCTGCAAATGTAGAGGGTGCTGATTTCCAGAATGTGGAGCTGGGTTCCGTAACCATGCATTTTTCTAATTTTAGCAAAGCTTTAAATGTTGATATGCCTTTGAATAAAGATAATGTTCGTTAATTTTTAATATTAGCAATTTTGTTCCATCAGTCAGTATCTGGCTCCATAATAGCCAGCCCATTTTATTATTGTTTAGGAGATAAAAAATGAAAATTTCCTATAATGTTCTGATAGGATTTGCTTTATTTCTTATATCATCTGTTGTTTATTCTAATCAGCCGCCGCATGAGCCTTTAATTATTGATGTAAAGGCTATTTCTAGCCCATCTTCTCAATTTTTATTGGGTGGTACAGTGGTTGCCCAAAAGTCGGTTGTTTTAACCGCTCAATTACCAGGGCGAATTATTAGTATTGCAGGAGAAGAGGGCGATCAATTTAAGCAAGGAGAATTACTGGTTAAAATTAATGATGATGAGTTACTGGCTAAAAGACAAACAGCCATAGCCCAGCATGCCAGTGCGGCAAGTGCAGTTCATAATGCCCGAGTCCAGTTTTCTAGACAAATTATTTCTCCCTCCTCCTCAAATAAAGCACCTGGTGGAATGGGGATTCCTGGAATGTTTGATCAAATTATTACCAACCCCATGGCAAATATGATGGGAACCCGGCACTATGGTGTTGAGCGCGATGCTGATATTATTGCCACTCGTTCACGCTTGGATCAGGCGCATTATTTGTTACTACAGGCTCAAGCTCAAATTCAACAAATTGATACTAAACTACGAGATACCCAAAGCATTGCCCCTTTTGCTGGCACAATTGTAAAAAAAACAATTGAAATTGGAGACACGGTTCAACCTGGGCAAAATTTATTGGTTTATGAAGATGTAAGCTCTTTGCAAATAATAGTAGATGTACCCAATCGCCTGATTCATAATTTACAAAAAAAACAGTCTGTAAAAGCCAGGATTGATGGTTACAATAAAGTTATTAATGTCACTGTAGCCAAAATTTTCCCTACCTCTGACCCCACCAGGCATACTACCAGAGTTAAATTTAAGCTGCCTGAAAATAGTAATATTGCTCCTGGAAATTATGCTGAAGTCAAAATCCCCATATTAAAATCAAACAGCCATAAACAGCTTTTAGTTCCAGCATCAGCCGTTATTAAAAGAGGAGGATTGCCTTCTGTTTTTGTGGTTAACAAGAGTAATCGTATTGAATTACACTTGGTTCGAATTGGTGATACTTTCCCATCTGGGGATGTTGAGATCCTATACGGAGTAAAAGAGGGGCAAAAAATACTTAATACGCCTGCTTCTTATATTACTTCAGGCTTTCAGCTCAAGTAACACAAGGAAAATAAACTACCCAGGCTCATTACAGGAGCATAACAATGGCTGATAAGAATAAAATTAAGCATCTATCGCGTAGACCTGTTTTTTCTCATCCTCATCATGAGCATATTGAAACACCTGATCTGGGTTTAGCAGGTAATATTACCAGTTTTTTTATTGATTCACCTTTAACTCCGTTACTCTTTGCCGCTGCTTTATTTATTGGTTTAATCGGTTTAATTTTTACCCCAAGACAAGAAGATCCTCAAATTTCAGTACCAATGATTGATATCTTTATTTCATACCCTGGAGTCTCTGCCAGAGATGTTGCTGATCTTGCCATTGCTCCTCTGGAAGGTATTATGAGCGAAATTCCAGGAGTCAAACATGTTTATTCTGCATCCCAGCATGATCAGGGCATAGTCACTGTGCGTTTTAAAGTGAATGAACAAATGGGGCCTTCTATTGTTAAAGTGCATGATAAATTACAGAGCAATATGGATAAAATGCCACCTGGTATTGCTATGCCGCTGGTCAAGCCAAAAGGTATAGATGATGTTCCTGTGGTTACACTAACATTGTGGGCTAAGGATGTTTATGATTCTGAGCTACGCCTTCTAGCTCAAAAGGTATTGCAAAAGCTTAAGGAGGTGCCAAGTACGGGTCAGGGTTTTATAGTGGGGGGAAGGAGCCAGCAAGTCCGTATTGAAGTATTACCCGAAAGATTAATTGGTTTTGATATCAGCCTTGAGCAAATAGCAAACTCCATTCGTAGTGCCAATAGTGAATTTCCTGCCGGTTATGCGGAACAGGGCAATACCGTATATAAAGTTTTTACTGGCTCTTTTCTTAAAAATGCCCAAGACATTAAACAATTAATTGTGGGTGTTAATCAGGCTAAGCCCATTTATCTTCAGGATATTGCCAATGTAATTGATGGCTCTGCTGAAATAAAAGACATGGTTCAATTTTATAGCGGGCAATCCTGGTTTAATAGTGAGCAACAGGCAGATGGAGTCTCTGCGGTGACTATTGCTTTAGCAAAAAAAGAAGGCAGTAATGGGGTTGTAGTTGCCGAAGAGATATTAAAAAAATTAGAAAATTTAAAAGGTCGACTAATCCCAGATAATATTAATACCACCATTACTCGTAATTATGGAAAAACAGCAAACAATAAGGTTAATGAGCTTTTAGAGGCTTTATTAATTGCTGCTATCGCGGTGAGTATTCTCTGCCTGCTCACTATTGGTAAACGTCCAGCGGTTGTGGTTATGACAGTAATACCCGTGGTCATTTTAATTACCATCTGGTCCAGTTGGGCTTTGGGTAATACCATTAATCGAGTTAGTATGTTTGCCCTTATTTTTTCAATTGGAATTCTTGTTGATGATGCGACTGTAGTGGTTGAGAATATATTCAGGCGCTGGTTACGTGATGGAGAAACCAGTATTGCAACGGCTATTGATGCTGTAAGAGAAGTGGGAAACCCAACCATTATTGCAACCTTTACCATTCTGGCTGCATTATTACCCATGGGTTTTGTGAGCGGTATGATGGGGCCCTATATGCAACCTATTCCTGTGTTGGGTTCTGTGGCAATGCTTTTTTCCTTATTTACCGCTTTTGTTTTTACCCCATGGTTTTCGGTAAAATTAAAACCCCAAATTAAAAATTTACATAAGGCGGAAGTTGCAGAAAAAAAGATTCAGGAAAAAATTGGTAATTTTTACCGACCCATACTCCTGCCTCTAATTAATAATCGCTTTTTGGCATGGGTGTTTTTATTTTCCATAGTGGTACTGTTTTTTCTGGCATGTTCCCTGTTTTACACCAAGGCCGTTACTGTAAAAATGTTACCATTTGATAACAAACCCGAGTTTAATGTCCTTATCAATATGCCCGAAGGTACTGCTCTTTATGAAACAGCACATGTTGCAAGGCAACTTTCAGAAACCATACAACGCAATATTCCACAAGTTACAGCCTTGCAAAGTTACGTTGGTACCGCATCTCCATTTAATTTTAATGGCATGGTCAGACATTATTATTTACGCCAGGAAGCGTGGTATGGTGATATTCAAGTAATGTTGGTAGATAAAAATCAGCGTGAAAAAAGCAGCCATCAATTAGCAGAAGAAACCCGTTTATTATTAACTCAACAAGCAAAACAACTGGGGGCTAAAATTGCCATTGTTGAAATGCCACCAGGGCCTCCTGTATTACAAACCGTGGTGGCTGAAGTCTATGGCCCGGATGAGCAGACTCGCCATCAGCTTGCAAGGGATTTAACCCAAATTTTTGAGCAAACTCCCAATCTGGTTGATGTGGACAACTATATGATCTCACCATATCAGCGCTGGCATTTTAAGGTGAATAGTGAAAAAGCCATTCGCAATGGAATTTCTGTTGATACTATTAATCGCAATATCCAGATGGCTATGGGGGGGTATAAATTGGGAGATCTAAAAGGTCATCAGGGCTTGGAACCCAAGTTGATTGTTTTGCAGCTGCCTTTAAAAAAAAGAGGTGAGATGGAAGGCCTTGCTAATCTCCCTATTCCCTCCTCAAATGGGAATAAAGTACCACTTGCAGAACTGGGAAAATTTACAAAAGTAAATGAAAACGATACTATTTATAGAAAAGACCTACGTGCGATGGAATATGTTGTGGGGGAAATGGAAGGACGTTTAGGTGCTCCCATCTATGGTATGATGTCTGTTGAAGACAGGCTAAAAAAATACACTTCTCCTGATGGGGTAAAAATCACCGGAACCATGATGGGCGCACCAGATGATGATTTACACTCTGCTTTTGAATGGAGTGGCGAGTGGGTGGTTACCTATGAAACCTTTCGTGATATGGGGCTGGCTTTTGCTGCAGCCCTGGTTTTAATTTTTGGACTGCTGGTGCTTGAATTTAAAAATTTTCTTCTACCCGGTATAATTATGGCTCCTATTCCTCTCACTTTAATAGGTATTATTCCTGGTCACTGGTTATTAAGTGCCGAGTTTACGGCTACCTCTATGATTGGTTTTATTGCTTTAGCAGGCATTCAGGTTCGCAGTTCAATTTTATTGGTTGATTTTGTAAAAAATGAAATACACCTGGGCAGAGATCCTCTGCATGCTGTTGCTAATGCGGGGCAGATTCGTATGCGCCCAATCTGGGTGACTAATTTAACTATGATGGCAGGATCTGCTGCTATTTTATTTGATCCTATTTTTCAGGGCATGGCGATTACTTTATTATTTGGACCTATTGTTGCTACAACACTCACATTATGGGTGGTTCCTCTGGGGTGTATTAGTGTACAGGGTTCACTCTGTCCTGCTGAGAAAAAAAGAGACAGTGAAGAGGAAAAAAAATAGCTTGATAATGATTATTTTCCTGAGTATTTACCAAAATAAAATTCAAGATCAATATTAATTGAATAATTTGCCTTGTAGTTATTTTGCCTGTGAAAATTAACCCCGGGTCGAACCTCAAAGAAGAACCATTTTTTCCAGATGTTCTGACGCCAGCTTATTGATGTGGCATAGTTGCTGATCCCTGAATACGGCTTTGATTCTTTGGCTGTATCGGTGGCTTTGTCCAGAGTATAGGTATATTTAGTATTACCCCAAAATACTTGAGAAAAGCGCAGACCTACTTCATCCCTGAATAATTGATAATATGACAAGCCAAGAGAATAATCCATTCCAGTGGCTTTAGACTTTGTTTGTCTAAACAGTTGAACCCTGAAAAGGGACTTGTCTTTTAATTGTTTATCAAAATAAACATCCGTTTTTTCTTCAAACTTGTCCTTTGTTGAATATAAAAACGATTGTACTGGTTCTATTAACCAACCAGCAACAGGAAATTCTTTACTATAGCTTGCTCTTACAAAAGGATAAACACCTCGTATGCCCAGAGAATACTTTGAGGTTATGTTTTTTTCTGCTGAAGAAAAAAAGTGTATGCCTATCTTTGGTGCTGTTTTTTGTGCTTCATTTTTATTTGTTAAAATATCTTTGGAATTGTCTTTGTTAAAGTCTTCAATAAAAAATTTAAGTTTTTTCCGAGTTTTACTTAGTGGTATTTGAGCTCTTGCTTTCAATTTATTTTTATCATCTTCTCTGGA
>JASFYQ010000139.1:0-18658 GCA_045047105.1 Pseudomonadota bacterium
TCGAACCCCTGTTACTGCCGTGAAAGGGCAATGTCCTAGGCCTCTAGACGATGGGGACACACAGTAACTTTTTAGTTGTTTATTAGTTATTTCTTAAGGCTAAAATAACGAATAAATCTGTCTGCCTAAAAAGTTTGGGTATTATAAGTATGGAGGTTATACTTGTCAAACAGTTTTATTAAAAAAAATCATTTTTTTACAAAGAATATTGCAATAGTTTAGGAAGAGTATGTCAAGCATTGGAGATGGTATAAAAGCAGGTCGTTCTAATTGGAATTTTGCGGATCAAACCGCTAAAAATTTTGATCAACACATAGGAAGATCGGTGCCCTTTTATAACCAGGGACACCAGATTATTTGCGATCTCAGTGATTTTTTTATTAGTAATAACTCCATTGCTTATGAATTAGGTTGTGCGACTGGAGAACTAAGCCTTAAATTAGCCCAGCATAATAGCCATAAACAGGCATCTTTTATTGGCATTGATATTGAAGAGGATATGATTCATCTTGCTAATGAAAAAAATTTACAGCTACAGAAGCTATTGGGAAAAAGCCAGTGTGATTTTATAAAAGACGATATTTTACAATTTGAGTACCAATCAGCCAATCTTATTATTGCCTATTATACCGTACAATTTATTCGCCCAGCTCAGCGTCAACAATTAATTGATTTAATATATCAGACTTTAAATTGGGGTGGAGCCTTATTATTATTTGAAAAAGTACGTGCTAATGACGCCCGTTTTCAAGATATTACTACCAGCCTATACAATGATTATAAAATAGCTCAGGGTTATAGTGCTGAGGAGATTTTTTCTAAAACGCGTAGTCTTAAGGGTATTTTAGAGCCCTTTTCTACTCAGGCAAATTTAGATTTACTTAAACGTGCAGGATTTGTAGATGTTACCACGGTGTTTAAATATATTTGTTTTGAAGGCTTCTTAGCTATAAAGTGAGGCTATAAAGTGATGGCTATTAAATAATAGCCAGGACATAAATAACGCTTTTAATCTTATCCAGATTTTAATTAAAAATTATTGGTATTTTGCTGGAAAACCTTTATCTTCCCAGCCTAAAAAACCATCTCTATAGTTTTTTACATTGGTATAACCCATTTGAGTTAAGGTATCGGCTGCAAATGCACTGCGGAAACCTCCTCCACAATATGTCACAATCGGTGTATTTTTATCTTTTACCAGATTGGTAATTCGAAGTTCCAACCAGCCTCTGGGGATTTCTTTGTTCTGAGCAGCATCAATACTGCCCATACGCTTAATCTCTGTTGGCATTCTTACATCAAGTAAAACAAATTCTGCTTTATCATCAATCATTTTTTTTAAATTAACCGAGTCAATCACTTTAATTCGGGTATTTACTTCTTTAAACATGCTCTGACCATCAATGGCATAAGAGCTGTTAATAGTTATAATAGCGAAAATAAAACTGACACTTAACTTAGTGAATATATTCATACGATCTCCAATTTTGTGTTATTAAATAAAAACTCAGATTTATTAAAGTTACAGCCCCTAATCCTCTAATATGGGAGCTAACCAGCGTTTAACTATTTCGATATCCATACCCTTACGCTGGGAATAATCTTCAAGTTGATCCTGGCTAATTTTCCCTGTACCAAAATAGGCAGATTGAGGATGTGAAAAATACAAACCCGAAACAGATGACGCAGGAAACATTGCAAAACTTTCTGTTAATGAAATTCCTGTGTGTGTTTGTGCATCCAATAAATCCCATAATATGGCTTTTTCGGTATGATCCGGTGATGCTGGATAACCTGGCGCAGGTCGAATACCCTGATATTTTTCTAGAATCAGTTGATCATTGGCAAAATTTTCATCTTGTGCATATGCCCAAAACTCCTTGCGTACTCGCCTGTGCATACATTCTGCAAATGCTTCTGCTAACCTGTCTGCCAGAGCTTTTAACATAATGCTACTATAATCATCGTGTTGCTGCTCAAATTCTTCTATTTTCTTTTCTATACCTATGCCTGTGGTTAAAGCAAAAGCACCAATATAATCGCTTTTATTTGTTTCTTTAGGGGCAATTAAATCTGCCAGACATTGGTTTGATTTACCTTTGGGTTTTCTCATTTGCTGGCGAATAAAATGGAATTTGCAATTAAGCTCGTTTCTATTTTCATCTTGATACACTTCAATATCGTCCCCAATTGCATTTGCTGGGAAGATACCAATAATTGCTTTTGCCGTTAGCCATTTTTCTGAAACAATTTTTTCTAACATCTGTTGGGCATCTTTAAATACTTCTCGAGCTTGTTCTGCAACCGCTTCCTTACCTTCTCTATTCTCAAGAATCTGAGGATAACGCCCTCTTAACTCCCAGGTTTGAAAAAATGGTGTCCAATCAATAAAATCGACTAATTCTTTTAAGTCATAATTCTCAAACACTTTAGTGCCTAATAAACTGGGTTTAAGTGATTGAAAATCTTCCCAGTTTACAGGAAGTTTATTTGCCTGGGCCTGAGCTAATTTTAATTTATTATTTTTTGCGGTTTTATTTTTACGTTTTTCACGAAGCTGTTCATACTCTTGCCTAACTCCAGCCACATAATCATCTCGTAGTGTGGGAGATAATAATTTTTGAGCAACACCCACTGCTCGTGATGCATCTAATACATGAATGGCAGGGTGATCATAAAAAGGCTCAATTTTAACCGCAGTATGCATACTTGATGTAGTTGCTCCACCAATCATCAAAGGCTGTGTATAACCCAGACGTTGCATTTCTTTAGCCATATGCACCATTTCATCCAAAGAAGGGGTTATTAAACCCGATAGACCAATAATATCGCAGTGTTCTTCTTTAGCTCTTTGTAAGATGATATCCGCTGGAACCATTACTCCCAGATCAATAACCTCATAATTATTACATTGTAATACCACACCAACAATATTTTTGCCAATATCGTGTACATCCCCCTTAACGGTGGCCATAAGGATTTTGCCATTACTGCTTGGTTTAGTGCTTCCATTACCCGCTTCAGCTTTCTCTTTTTCAATAAAAGGCATTAAATAGGCTACCGCTTTTTTCATTACGCGAGCAGATTTTACCACCTGTGGTAAGAACATTTTTCCAGAGCCAAATAAGTCCCCTACTCTGTTCATACCATCCATTAATGGGCCTTCGATCACCTCTATCGGTCTATCATAGAGTAATCGTGCTTGCTCGGTATCTTCATCAATAAATTCAGTAATGCCTTTAACCAGGGCATAACTTAAACGCTCCTGAACGGAATTTTCACGCCAGGCTAAATCAGGCCCGGTTGATGTACCGCCAATTTTATCACCAAGGAATTTTTCAGCGACTTCTAATAACCTATCGGTAGCATCATCACGTCGATTAAGAACTACATCTTCTACGCGTTCTTTTAGTTCACCTGGAATATCATCATAAATAGCCAATTGAGCGGCATTGACAATGCCCATATCCATGCCCGCATTTATCGCATGGTATAAAAACACTGCATGTATTGCTTCTCGTACCGGATTATTTCCTCGAAATGAAAACGATACATTTGATACTCCACCAGAAACCATAGCATAGGGTAAAGTTTTTTTAATTTGCCTGGTGGCTTCAATAAAATCTACACCATAGTTATTATGTTCATCTAAGCCCGTTGCTACAGCAAAAATATTTGGGTCAAATATAATATCTTCGGGTGGAAAACCTACTTTCTCTGTAAGTAACTTATAAGAGCGGGTACAGATACTTACTTTGCGTTCAATACTATCTGCCTGCCCCTGCTCGTCAAAGGCCATAATAATGGCGGCAGCACCATACCTGCGAATTAAACGTGCGTATTTTAAAAAGTTTTCTTCCCCTTCTTTTAAGCTGATAGAGTTAACTATGCCCTTGCCCTGAATACATTTAAGCCCTGCTTCAATCACTTCCCACTTTGAGGAGTCGATCATAATTGGCACACGTGAGATATCAGGCTCTGCTGCAATCAGGTTTAGAAAATATTGCATCGCTTCTACACCATCCAGCATGCCTTCGTCCATATTGATATCAATGATCTGTGCACCATTATCAATTTGATGTGCGGCAACCGATAGAGCATCTTCAAATTTATTTTCTTTAATCAAGCGTAAAAACCTAGCCGATCCCGTTACATTGGTGCGTTCTCCTACATTAACAAAAAGTGAGTTTTCATCAATGGTAAAGGCTTCTAGACCAGAGAGACGACAGGCGCGTTTGATATCTGGAATTTGTCTTGGAGTATAAGGTTTTACCGCATCAATAATGGCTTTAATATGTTCTGGTGATGAACCACAGCAGCCACCCACAATATTTAAAAAACCTAATTCAGCCCATTGTCTAATTTCTTCTGCCATTTCATCGGCTAGCATATCAAATTCACCAAATTCATTTGGTAAACCGGCATTAGGATGAGCAGAAATATAACAATTTGCTACTTGATGCAGTTGTTCTACATAAGTACGCAGTTTTTCAGGCCCCAGAGCACAGTTTAAGCCAATGGAAATAGGTTCAGCATGGATCAATGAGTTATAAAAGGCCTCACTCATTTGCCCGGTCATGGTACGTCCTGAATCATCGGTAATAGTGCCTGATATCATCAGTGGATATTCTATGCCCGTTTCATCAAAATAATTTTTAACTGCAAAAATTGCGGCTTTAGCATTCAGGGTATCAAAAATAGTTTCGATTAAAATAATATCTACACCACCTTTAACCAGAGCATCCATTGCTTCTGTGTATGTAATAACTAGTTCATCAAAGGTAATATTTCTAAATCCGGGATCATTTGCATCAGGAGAAATGCTGGCAGAACGTCCAGTGGGGCCTAAAACACCTGCTACAAAACGTGGAATACCATCTTTTGCTTGTGCTTCAAGTGCTGCTTCGCTGGCTAATTTTGCAGAGCTGATATTTAACTCAGTTACCAATTCCTGCATTTTATAGTCGCTCATAGAAACACTGCTGGAATTAAAGGTATTGGTTTCCGCTATATGAGAACCCGCTTCAAAATATTGCTGATGAATTTTTTTAATAATATCTGGCTGGGTCAGAGATAAAAGATCGTTATTGCCTTTTAAATCCACTTGCCAATCTTTAAAGCGCTCACCACGATAATCTTCCTCGGTTAGTTTTAACCGCTGAATCATGGTTCCCATGGCGCCATCTAAAAATAGAATTTGATTTTTTAAAAGTGAACTAAATTCTTCAAAACGAGGTGATTTTTTCATAAGTCCCATTCTTTTGCTAACTAATTTTATGTGCGTTATTTTATATAACGTTGTTTTGTATATTATTTTTTTACGTAGCTTACGTCTACGATGCTTTATTTAAGTTGTACCAGGATATCCTTTAATTGAAACAAATTTTCAATTTCATACGTCGCAGGTTTTATATTTTCAGGCCAGGATTTTTTATCTCTATTAAGCCATACAGAACAAATGCCTGCGTTAGTTGCTCCTTGGATATCTGATATTGGATCATCACCAATATGGAGTATATTATGGGGTTGAAGTCCTGTTTTTTCCATAACATCATAAAATATTTTAGGATGTGGTTTTTCCTTGCCCGCCTGAGCAGCTGACCAGGAAAACTCAAAAAGTTGATCCAGACCGGTATCGGTTTTATTAATATCTGAATTACCATTGGATACACCAATCATTTTATAACTGTTTTTTAAATGATTTAAAACGGGTAATACATCATCATATAATTTTACCTGGTTGCGAGCCGTGTAATAAATATTAAATGCCTGCTCTACAAATTGTTTTGTTTGCTGCTCATTTAATTGTAGCTCTATTGCTAATTGCTGCAAAGATAAATGACGAATAGCAGAGATATCATGTGCCAGGTGTAAATTTTTTTGCTTTAAGAGATCTCTTTTTTGCCAGAGTTGTTTTTTACTGTATTGGTTACTGATAGAGGGGTGGTTCTTTTCAAACCATGTATGAACAATTTCTTCTGCTTTTGCAATCGTTACCCAACACGGCCAAAGCGTATCATCCAGATCAAAACTTAGTAATTTAATGGACACGATAAATCGAGAAGTATGAGGTCATTCGCTAAATAGATTTTTAGCGATAAGCTTTTTATTAATAATATTTTAAAACAAATTTTATTAATAAAAGTGCAAAATTAATGGCGGAGTGGACGGGACTCGAACCCGCGACCACCGGCGTGACAGGCCGGTATTCTAACCAACTGAACTACCACTCCGCGAAGAAGTGCGTATAATACTGGAGTTGTTTTTAGATTACCAGAAAAAGTTTTATTTTTTTTCATTTGTTTTTTTTATAGGACAAAATACGTTACGAATATTGATCTTTTTAGAGAATAAAATATACTAAATTATGCCAAACAAACTCTATATTTTCTGCCTGTTTTTACTGCCTGCCTATGTAATAAACAACAGCTTTGCTAATAGCAATTTAAACAATCAAAATATTCAGAAAAAACCACTTGAGGAATATTTATGCACTACAGAATTTAAACGTCTACTGATTAAATTAGCAAAAAAACCACTTTATAATCAATCTATTTTAAATTATGAGTTAAGTGGCTGGTTAGATTTAATTCAAATAATTGAGTCCCCTCTTTGTTTAAATAAAACAGTAGAAAATAAAAAACTAAAACCAGTTAATAGCAAAAATGCAAACTCTATTTTTACTCAAAAACTCAAGCAAAAGCTACAGTTCTGGGCTCAGCAATATACATCTCATCCAGCTAAAGAATTATTTCCAAAAATTTTTGCACTAAATATAGCTGCAATAAAAAAAATTGCGGTTTTATTACCCTTTAATAAAAAATATCAAAATTATTCCCAAAAGATTATTACTAAAATTGAACAATTAGCTGCGCAAGGCCCAATCGAAGTACAGGTTTATGATACACAAAGTACTCATGTGCTCGATTTATATCAACAAGCAGTTAATGATAAAGCAGATTGTATTGTTGGACCTTTGCAAAAAGAACAAATTGATAAACTTGCAAAATACCAACATAACATCCCTGTTTTAGCATTTAACCCGGGTTCAGCTATAGGATCTTCTGCAAAATTTTTTAGTCTATCAAGAATTATCACAGGCGAAGCCGCCGCATTACTAAAGCAACTGGATAAACAGCAGTATTCCAGAGGTTTATTATTATATCCGGAAAAAAATAAAAAATTAAGATTATTAGCTATGCAGCTTAAACAGCTATTTATTCAGAACTATGGTGAGTGGATAGATGTGATAGCAATAGATAAAAAAAATAACCGCTATGCAAATATAATTCAGTCAGCATTACATATTAAACAGAGCATTAAACGACAAAAAACATTAATTCAGACTATTAATCAGGCCCTAGAATTTAATCCCAGACGACGCCAGGATATTGATTTTATAGTATTACTGGGTTCTGTTTCACAATTGCAGCAGCTCTATCCTCAGCTCAGATATTGGTATGCAGAGGATATTCCAGTTTATAGTAGCTCACTAACATCATCCTTTATTGATATTAGCAATGATGTAGATTTATCTGGAATACAATTTACTCACGCTTTTTGGGCTCACTCAAGTGATAGCAGTACCTTGCAGAATAAGTTAAATTTAATTGCAGAACAGGCATTTAATATTGTAATACAAACAAATTGTATGCGTTTAGATGTTATATTTTTAAATAATATTGATAAATCAAAATGGCAGTTTATTCCAGAGAAGGGGCAGTTTTTATTTCAAAATAACAGCCCCTGAGAAGCGTTAAGAAGATTTTAAAAAACGTTGCAGTTTAGCTTTTAATTTTAACCATTGCCTATGCTCCATTAAGGGGTAGCCTGCATATTGCCCTGCTTTTTTAACCGATTTAGTAGCTACCGCTCGTCCTGATAGGGTAGTGAATGGAGCAATGCTTAGATGTCCTGTAGTGGCTGCTTTACCTGCCATAACCACATGTTCACCCAAAGTAGTAGAGCCAGATAAACCTACCTGGGCAGCTAAAATACAGCCCTTACCAAGGTGGCAGTTATGGGCAATATGAATGAGATTATCAATACGGCATTGCTGTTCAATAATAGTACTGGAAAATACGGCTCTATCAATAGTGCAATTGGCTCCAATTTCTACATTATTGCCAATAACGACATTACCATTTTGATAAATTTTTGTGTACTCGCCCGTTTGACTGATTGCAAAACCAAAACCATCAGAGCCAATTACCGTTCCTGCATGGATAATGCAATCATCCCCTATTAAGCAGTCTCGATAAACTACTACATTGGGATAAATTATGCTGTTATTTCCAATTTTTACATTATCAGCAATCACCACTCCCGCCATAAGTGTACAATTATTACCAATGATTACATCTAATCCTAAGGACACATTGTCTTGAATTATTACATCCCTCCCTAATTTGGCTTTTTTCCCCTCGGTTTCCAGTAAATTGGGGGCAAATAATTTACTTGCTTTGGCAAGTGTTACATAAGGCTCTTCACATATTAAGGCTATACAATTTTTGGGAACATTATCTTTATAATCAGCATGTATTAATACCGCAGCAGCCTGAGTTTGTGCAAGTTCTTTAATATATTTTTTATTATCTAAAAAGGATAACTCATGGTTATTTGCACTACTCAGTGTATTAATAGAACTTATAGAAACATTATCATCCACAGCTGTTTCATCTATACCCAGTGCTTCAATTATTTGCTGTAACTTCACCAAGGATTTCCTTTTAAAAATACGTTTACGAATTGAGACTTTTACTTACAATTTCAAATACATCACCCGATAATTCCGGCAGGTCAATAATTCGCTGTAATTGTTGCTTCATTAGTTCTTGCCTTGGTAATGAAAAACGACGCCAGCGGCTAAATGATTTAACCATACGCGAGGCAACCTGAGGATTGAGTTTGTCCAGTAAAATGACCTGATCTGCAATAAACTGATAACCAGAACCATCCAACTTGTGAAAATTTAAGTTGTTCTGAGAGGCAAAAACAGAAATTAATGAACGTACACGATTAGGATTTTTTATATCAAAAACAGGGTGTTTCATTAATTTTTTCACTTCTTCCAGGCAATTATTATTGTCAGATACGGCCTGAATAGTAAACCATTTATCCATAACCAGTGGCTCATTATTCCACTTCTGTTCAAAATCTTTTAGAGCCTGCTCTTTATATTTTGAGCTATACTGGTTTAATATAGCTAATAAGCCAAAACTATCTGTCATATTATTGCTATCCAGATAGTCCTGATAACATTGCTTATATAAATCTTGCTGTTTTAACGATAATAAAAAGGACATACAGGTCTTGCGTAAACTGCGCTTACCTGCATCTTTGGCAATAAATTTATATTCTGAGGTGATTTTACAAGCATGGTATGTTGACTGCCAATTTTTTTGTAACTTATTAGCTATAATAACTTGCAATCTTTTGCTTGCCAGATACACATTATCAACATCGGCAATATCCAGTTGATCCATTAAAACATTAGGGTCGGGTAGAGTTAAGGCTAATGCTTTTAATGCATTATCTAGTCCTGGATCCAGCAGTAATTGCTTATATGCTTTAATAAATATTTTAAATGCATCATTTTTAAAGTCAATTTTTTTGCCCTGTTGCAGCCGTTTAACCTGAGCTAAGATAATACGTGCCATCAATCTTTGACCCGCATCCCAACGATTAAATGAATCATTATCATAACGCATTAAAAATGCTAATTCATGATCAGACTGTTTCATTTCAATTTTTATGGGTGCAGAAAAATTTCTAAGCATGGATAAAACGGGGGGTTCTTTTATATCCGAAAAAGAAAAAATAGAGGATTTATTTTTAAAATGCAAAACTGTTGATAAAAGCTCATTTCCCTCATTATCTAACAAGGCAATTGAAAGTGGAATATGAAAAGGTCGCTTTTTATCTTCTGCGTTGTTAATAGGGGTGGATTGGATAACGGTAATATGAAAAATTTCCTGAGTTTCATCGTAGTTAGTGGTAACTGAGACAATGGGAGTACTGTCTTGATTATACCAGTTTTTAAAGTCCTCTAAATCATGGCCACTGGCATCACTCATGGCGCTGACAAAATCTTCTGTCGTAACCGCTTGGCCATCATGGCGTTGGAAATAAAGATCCATACCCTTGCGAAAATTTTGTTTGCCAATAATAGTTTGAATCATACGAATGACTTCTGCCCCTTTATTATAAACAGTCACCGTATAAAAATTATTGATCTCCATATAATGTGAAGGACGTATAGGGTGAGACATTGGGCTTGAATCTTCTGCAAATTGATAGGTTCTAATCAACTTGGCATCTTCAATGCGTTTTACAGCTCGCGAGTGCATATCGGCTGTAAACTCTTGATCGCGAAATACCGTTAAACCCTCTTTTAAGCTGAGCTGAAACCAATCACGGCATGTAACCCGGTTACCTGTCCAATTATGGAAATATTCATGACCAATAACCGCTTCTATACCTTCATAATCTTTGTCTGTAGCAGTATCTGAGCGGGCTAAAACATATTTTGCATTAAAAACATTCAGCCCTTTATTCTCCATTGCTCCCATATTAAAGTCTTCTACAGCAACAATCATATAAATATCCAGATCATATTTTAAGCCAAATACTTGCTCATCCCACAGCATAGCTTGCTGTAATGACAACATAGCATGAGCACATTTATCGGCATTTTTATGTTCTACAAAGATATGTAAATCAACTTGTTTTCCTGATGCAGTAGTAAAGCTATCGGTAATTTTGGCCAGGTCGCCTGCAACCAGCGCAAATAAATAGGACGGCTTTTTAAACGGGTCATTCCAAATCACAAAATGTTTACCATTGTCCAAATCACCCTGCTCTACTAGATTTCCATTACTGAGCATTACTGGATATTGTTGTTTATCGGCAATTATTTTAGTGGTAAAAACCGACATAATATCTGGCTGATCCAGATAATAGGTAATACGGCGAAAACCTTCTGCCTCACATTGAGTACAGAAATTCCCGCTGGATTTATATAAACCTTCTAAAGCAGTATTTTTTTGTGGTTGTAATCTGGTTTGTATCTCTAAGCTAAACTCTTCTGCTACAGAGGATAATAATAAGCCATTATCTGTTATCTGATACTCACTTAATTTAAGTGTTGTTCCATTAATAGCTATATTTAATAATTCAAAACCAAAACCATGCAATTGTATATCAGTAGTTTTGGCTGCTGCTTTATTGCGCTTAAAATGTAAGTTACTCGTCACACGGGTATAATTATCCGTAGCTGCAACATTATCTTGATAGTCTAATTCGAAAGTCAGATGTGTTTCATTAATAAAAAAAGCAGGAACTTGATAGTCTTTTAAATAAATAGTTTTATTATTAGTTGTCATTACTCTTTCACTTTGCATATTTATTTTGCTGGTTGCGTTTTTTTAGCTCCAAACAACCTATTCCAAACATAACCTTGGTTATATTCTTCGCCATAAATAACATATTGCAGGGTGTTTATATTATTTACTGTCCATTGCATTAAATATTGGCTATTAATATCACCACAAAACAAAATTTCATCCCCCAGCAAAAGTTTATAATCACTTTCGGGTAATAGATTTAATTTATGTTTTTTTGATTTATATTTAATCAATAATGGCATACAACATAGTTGTTTTTCTCTATCTCGGGGATTTCTCATTAAATCACCAATATTTAACTGGCCTTTATGCACAATCGCCTTTATTGATGTAGAGTGTAACTCGGATATCTTAATTGTCCAAGTGCTAGGTAGTTCTTTATCATATAAAGCACTGATTCGACTAATTACCAGATTAACCCAACTATTTTTTTGCTTTCTAACCAGACTTAAAAATTCAGATAACAAGGGTGTTCTAATAATGGCTAAAATTTCTCTAGCAAGAATACTGGCAGGTTGCATAACCAGATCTAAATCTGCGGCATTAAAGACAATTCCATTACCCTGAAAATTTTGTCTGGCAACACAATATAGCTCTTTATTTTTATTAATTTCTTTGGCAGTCATAATAATAGATAAATTATTAGAGTCATTATCTGTTCCTGCAACAATCCCACTGGCATGTGAAATACCTGCTTCTTTTAAAGTAATGGATTCTGTCCCATTGCCTTTGATTGCCCCCTGAGGAGCAGAAGTTTTCTCAGGATTTGCTTCTATAATAATAGTTCGAATTCCTTCATATTCTAAAAACCGGCTTACCGCTTTGCCAAATCGACCATAGCCACAAACCAGCCAATAGCCTGTAGGAGGGCTGGGAGGTTCTTCTAATAGATTAGTCTGTGAATTAGTAAACCAGTCATAGAGTAAATATGCACCTGGAGAGCGTATTGCTAAGGCTAATCTTCGTGCAAACATTTCATAGGGATTAATAATATGATTGGTATCAAACGAGGCCATATTTTTCATTATTTCACGTGTGTCTGCTCGTGAAATAACCTGAATATTTTTATTTAATAGTTTAGAGGTAATTGCAATTTTTAAATTGACCTGATCTTCATTAGTTAAAGCAATTACTCCCTCACATAGGGGGTGGGTTAATCCAGCAAGAATTAAGTTTTCAGGAAATACTGCATTTGCACATAAACCAGGTATATCCATATCAGGCTCTTCGATATCTAAAAAATCAATGCGAATTTGTTTAATATCGATTACTACAGATTGAATGGAGAGCTTTGCTAAACCATGAGATAACATGGAGCCCGTATCCCCATAGCCACAAATTAAATAAAAGGGAGTTTTTAAGTTTTTTACTGAGTGCTCAAATGATGTTTCAGTCAATACTCGTTGGAAGGCGGGTTCTTTAATAATAGAAAGTAATGTTCCAATACTATATATCCAGGCAATTACTGAGGAAAATATCCCCAGAATTGTCCACAGCCGTTGTGCATCAGTAAAGGGGTATGGAATTTCACCAAAGCCAATCGTTGAGCCCATAAAGCTCACAAAATAAAAAGCATGGAAAAAACTCATATGCCAGAGGTTGCCCTGACCATCCTTTCCAGGAATAAGGGTAAAACCTAAAATAAGTACAGCATAAATACAGATTAATAGTATCAGTGGATAACGTAGTCGCTTTAAGAGTATAAAAATTGGACTAGGCATTATGCTATAAAGTCACATATGGATTATCGTCTCACAACGATAGTTTCGGATACAAATAGAATCACTGAAGTAATATTGGCAAGTAGAGCACCGCCAGATAATGATACAATAGTACTCACCGTGCCTGGAGTAAGACCTGTATCACTGATATGGGCTGAGAACCCCCAGACCAGAGCAGCTGCAATTAAGTGTAAATCTGCAACCAGACTGGTGGCAAGTAATACTGCTCCCATGTGGCTGCGATCGCCTAGTTTCATAATAGTTGCAATCAGGCTGATAACCAGAGCGGCAAAAAGTTCATACACATGATGATGATTTGGGTTATCCATTTCACCAATAAAAAATCCAAAATTTAAAGTCAGTGCAAAAACAATAAAAAAAGCAAAAATGACTTTTTCAAGATTCATAATAGCCCCTCGTAAGTATTATAGTTAATTTGCACTTGCTTATAATATCGGATGATATAACTATACGCTGACTTCAGCTGCCTCTAAATTCTCTTGTTTAGGTTTTTCAGGATTTAAAGCTTCCTGGCGACCTAATGGATCCGAGTATCTATCATTAAGGCTTTTAACCATTGTATCCGCATCATTTCTTACATTAGTTACCACTTTTTTAGAGCCTCTCCCCCAACCCACTGGCTTAATAGAAAACACACTTCTGAAAAAACGTGTATTTTTCATAAAAGCTTTAGCTAAATTACCCGAGCCTTGATACGATTTAAGTTTTTTATAAACTCTTTTTGCAACCATCGAACGTACCCAGAAATGTATTGAAACAAAAGCAGATACACCTAAAACAGCAGTAACAACCTGAGTAATGACATCATTGCTAAATGCTTCTAACCAGGATGGTTGAAAAGACCAGCCCACCCAGTAACCAGCAGAAATACTGAGTGAGAACGCAGCTATAATTAAAATGATATAAATAATTGCATCAAATAGCATAGTATTTTTATACCATGACTCCATTGCATCTTTTAATGCGGGAATAACTTTAAGTTCAATATGGTTTGCAGTATTTTCTAAATCACCAATAATACGATACACCCGCTCAACACTGACTTCGGACATTCTATGTTCAATTTCTTTCAAGTCAACATCACGTTTTTCCTGATATCGCTTTTTAAGGTTTTCATCTTCAATTACAACGGCTGCTTCATCATTATAGATACAATAAAAACGACCGGTAGAAAGTCCTGTTTGTACTATCGCACGTTGCCATGCCGCGACCACTTGCTCCGCATTATCTTCTTTCGCTGTGGCATCCAGCTGATTTAGAATTAATAAAAACTTACTTGCATCACTTCTATTAATAGTTCTGGAAACAAGGTGCTCTAAAGTATCTTTCATCGCACCGGGTTCTGGATGGCGAGCATCAAAAAATACTAAAACTAAATCAGATAAATCAATAATATGATCGGTAATTCGTAATGTTGCATTACGTTGAGAATCGGCATCAAATCCTGGAGAGTCGATTAAAATTTTTCCTTTCAGGACTTCAGATTTATAAGTTTTTAATTGTAGGTAACTATCAATTCGGCTGCCTTCTCCTTCAGCAACTTTTTCAATTTCTTCACTTATTTGATAAAAAGGAAATCTGGGATCAGCATCTAGAGCCAGGCCAGGCAATACGCGTACTTCGTCATGTTGGCTATAGGTTACCACCGTAAATTTATCATCTACTGCCTGATTACCTGTTTGTTGTAAATCAACACCTATATAGGAGTTTATAAAGGTGGATTTTCCTGCAGAGAAAGTACCTAAGATTGAAACTAAGGGCCACCAAGAAATAGTTGTGGCAAAGGATTCATCTTCAGATAAAAGCCCAAGTTTATAGGCAACAATATCAAGTCGTTTAAAGGCATCAACTGCTTCAATAAGTACGGGGTTTTCAGTTGCAAGGTTATCTTGCAAATTATCTAGTCGTGCTTTTAACAATTTACTTGGATGTTCAAACATAAAAACTCCGCTTTATCTTATTTATTTTTAAATAGTTAAATAGATGTTCATTTAATAGTTATTGAAAACTGTTCACATTAACGAGCAGGATGTGCTGGAAGTGGCCGATAAGGCAAAGGACCTCGCGAACCATTAACTTTATTTCCACCTCCCCATGGGCTCATATTTGACATCATTGTACCCACCGGATCGGAAACATTTTTATTCATACTCCATAAATCACGTTGCATATTTACCGTTGCATTAGTCATTAATGTTAAATTCTGAGAAATAGTATTAATCTGGTTATTTAAAGATTCAATGGAGAGTACCATTTCTCTGGTATTAGTACTTAAATTTGTAGTGTCATTAGCCATTATGGGTAATGCTGATCCAACGGTTCTAGTCATAGACTGGATATTTAAAGAAATAATATCCATATTAGATTCTACAGATGAGGTCATTCGCTGAAAAGTAATGGTCATTTGCTTCATTTGACGGGACATATCATGTACATCATGGGTCAAATTATAAATTAAAAAATAACCATATGCAGCTAAAACAATAAACGCAAACAAAGCAGAATATACAATGAACTGTAAGCGTTGTCCCTTTTCTGCAAATTCACGTCTCCGCTCATTATTAGTATCCGAGTCAAAACCAAAGTCATTATGATTTTCAGTTAGCTTTTGATATAGTCGTTTAATTGCCATAGCATTCCCCCAAAAAAGAATAATTGTAGCAAAGAATATTAACGATTGCTAATATAATTATTCTTTAACCAAGTTAAAACTCTCCAGATGCCCCTCTTTTCATGATTTCTACAATGATTGTTTTAACCTTCTGTGCTTCTTTTAACAATTCAGGAGGCAATGGTCTACCCCCATGAATCATCATATCCATATTTAGAGTATATAGCCATAATTTACCTTTTAAGTCTTCAACCAGAGTAATTCTACAAGGAAAATAAGCTGAAAAAGAATCACTATATTCAAGCATTTTCGCTGCAATTAATGAATCACAAAACAGGAACATTTCTATATAGCGATGTTTTTTACCCATTTTTGCTTCAATATCTTTATATAGAGGTAATTGACCAACATTAGAAAAATTGAGCTCATTGGCGACAGTTTTCATAGTTTCAACAACATCTTCAACGCTTAAATCTTCGGCAACAGGAAATTTCCATACAGTTGCTTCAGCAGTATTGCCCGATTTTAACAATACATCCGCCATACTTAAGTAGGTATCATATGCCTTTGGATCCAAAGCTTTAGCCTGATCAATATAATTCTTTAATACCGCTGGTTCCATTTTAGTCACCTTGTCGATATTTTCAAAAATAAAACTTTTAGTTTCTGAATCTATTTGACCATATAGATTCAGATAGGGTTTGAATTGTGTAAACAGTACACCACCCAACACTATGCTAATTAGTCCAAAGAATGCTAATATATTTCTCATTGTTAAAATTCCCTTTTAAACATAAGTTTATTTGATAATTCCCGCTCTAATTGTTTAGCCAGATCTATAGAATTTTTTTTAATTAAAGCAATAATATGTCGTGCCATTTTTATATTTTTATTTTTTATATATAATCGCGCCACTATTTGTAGGGTTTCATTATACTTATTTATTTCATTTTGCACAAAATAAAGGTTGGATAATTCACCATAAAAATCTGTAAATTCAGGTTCTAGCTTAATTAAATCAAGATATTCTTGCTCTGATTTTAAATAATTTTTTGCACTAAAATAGTTTCTTGCCATTGCCCACTTTTTTTCAATTTCATTTGCAGCTTCTTTTGCAGCTAATATATCTTTGTTAAATAAGTGTTTATCATTCATTAATAATGAAACTAAATCATCTATTGATTGTTGCTCTGAATTGTTGATTTTTAATGAGGAAGCATAGTTTTCAGTACGGCTTATATTTTCTTTTTTATTAAGTAGCATTTTTTGTTCTTTGGGGGCTGGGTTAGTTAACAACTCAGAAGTGCGGGAAGTGCTACTATTAGTATTATTTTCAATGGAGGTGCTTTTTATAGGCTGAACATGCGCCTGTTCGTCAATATTTATTATATCTGTTTTAACTTGTGTATGTGAATTGCTAGTTTGATATGTATCTACAACAACTTCTGGTATATCCGTATCTAGCATTGTTTTTATTTGAACTTCTTTTAATCTATCAGTACCTGACTTTGTTTCGATTGCTATTTCTGTTAATTTATCTATTTCAGCTACTGCTTCATTATTTTGGACATCCTCTGATTCGTCCGTACCTGGCGTTGTTTCTGTTTGAACTTCTTTTAATCTATCCGAATCTAATTTTGTTTCGATTGGTATTTCTGTGGATTTATCTATTCCAGTTGATTGTTTATTAACAATAGATACTTCTGAATCTGGTTTTATTACTAAATTAGTATCTAAGGAAGCTTGTGGACTTTCCGTGGAGTTTATTTTTTTTGATATTTTAGAATTAATTGAGGATTGTCCACTAGCTTTAATCAGTGAATCATTATTATTCTGAAATTTTATTGAAACTATCCAATTAGTCATTAGATATGTAGAAGTTAAAACAACTATAAATAGTGTCAGATGACTTAAAAACCAACGTATTGCAAGCATATTAACTAAAGTTTGGGGTAAACAATAAGTGCAAATTTATTAATTTCTGCAGCAGCTTTACCTTTAGGCTCTAGCTCAAAAACAGCAAGTCCTTCACTAAAAGAACGCCTATACGTTGTTCTTTGATACAAACGAGACTCAATAAGTTCTATATTAGGTAACATTCTTAGAGCATCTTCAGTTTCATCTGTTTCTCTGATACCAATGTGAGTATCTGCCCTATTTACAAAGCCAAAAACACGCAATTTATCTTTAGTTTTAAGCTCTTTAACAATTTGTAAAAAACGTTGTGTTGACCAAATATCAGCCTGGCTGGGTGGTACAGGAACAATAATTCTATCTGCTACTTCAATTGCCTGGTATAAGGAATCAATAGCAGCGGTTCCAACATCTATAATGGTTTCATCATATTTACCATCGGTATTTAAATCAGCCATTGTTGATTGGACTGTTAATACGGGCTCATGACCATCTTCAGTTCTGATATCAATTACATCACTTAAGGTTGCTTGTGGATCTAAATCTATAAGTTGAACACTTTTACCATTAAGTTTTAATTTAACTGCTAAATTAAAACTGACAGTACTTTTTCCAATTCCACCTTTTAAATTTCCGATAACTGTAATCATAGTTTATAGTTTGCTTTGTTTACAAAAAATAGATCAATTTTTATTGATCACTTCTCTTCCTTTTAATCTCTTTTAATCTCTTTTAATATAGAGACTATAAAGAAGTGAAGTGCTTAGCCTGTAATTCTTTACTTTGCAATTGGTTGTGCTGTGGGCAGTGCTATTGGGCGAGAATAAGGATTTGCTCTATAATAAGGGCGACCATAACCCTTTCCTCCACGGTAATAATTATTGCCATTATAATTTTGCCCCCCGTAACCATTACCATAACCATTTCCGTATGCATTACCGTAATAACTATTTCGTGCATTAGCATTAGCATTAGCATTAGCATTA
>JASFYQ010000140.1:0-3665 GCA_045047105.1 Pseudomonadota bacterium
TATTACAGACGATGATATTGACCATAACTCAATTACTGCTCCTTTAAAAAATAATAATAGCACTAGTCTTAACTTAAGTTCTACTCCAATAAAAATAGAAAGTAAAAAACTATTCGCAGAAGAAATTTTGTATAAAGCGGGACAAGAAATAACCAAAGAGATTTCAGGTAATAATAATA
The DNA here is from genome assembly GCA_045047105.1 of Pseudomonadota bacterium. GTDB lineage: Bacteria > Pseudomonadota > Gammaproteobacteria > GRL18 > GRL18 > JADGAU01. Next base: position 180 of record JASFYQ010000140.1, read on the forward strand.
TTGCTCAGATATGTAATATTTTTATGACTTCAGTTACCAAGGCTCTGGAACTTGAGCATATGATAATTTGTTTTTATAATCATAAAAGTAAAGAAATGATGGCAAAAATGGGCCTAGGAATTACGGATAATTTTTTAAAACAATTTTCATTTTCATTAAAGCCTCCTGTTAGAAACCTATTTCAGGTTGCAAGTCTAAAAGGTGTAGATATTTATATTAATGATACTCAAGAATACGAAAGTAAAACTAATTTACCTGCATGGTATCGACAAATTATTGATGCAGAAACCTTTATGCTATTTCCAGTAAGTTATAATAATAAACCCTTTGCATTATTTTACCTGGATAAAAATAGAAAAAATGAATTGCTAGTCGGACAGGAAAATCTTAAAAAACTACAGGCTTTAAGAGCTTTATGTGTAAAATCAATTGAAAAAAGATACTTACCTAGCTAACAACTGCTTAAAGTATATGGATAATTATAACAGAGATATTATCTAAGCCTCCAGCATAGTTTGCCTTGTCCACCAAACGGGGAGCGTAATTTTTATAATTAGAAAGGCTTTTATCACTCGTGCGGCTGCTTAGAAATTCTTCAATAATTTCATCTTTTAACATTCCATGAAGACCATCAGAACAAATTAACCATGTATCTCCACGCTTAATATTTGCTAGCTCTATATCCGGCTCTACCTCACTACGAGGGCCGATTGCTCTTAAAATAATATTTGCAGCAGGTTTGGGGCCTTGTTTTCCATTATCAATCCAGTATTGAAGCATTGAATGATCATGGCTGCGCTGATTTAAATTGGAGTCTCTTAACAGGTAAATTCGGCTGTCACCAATATTAAATAAAATAACCCTTTTTTGTTTTGGTAAAAACCAACAGCCTGAAAAAGTGGTTCCCATACCTCGTTTTTTATCAATACTGTCATTACTCTGATTTTCTGCATAGATTTTTTTATTTGCCAAATGCAATGAATTAAGTAATTTAACGAGTTTGGGGTATTTAGTAGAGCCTATGTCACTGGCATTTTCAAAATTGATTTGGCCTGGTTGATCACTTTGTGCATTTAAATCAGGTGGTCTATTCTTATTAAATAAGCAGTCTTTAACCAAGCGAATACTTTCATTGCTGGCGTACTCTCCTCTACCGTGACCACCAATACCATCAGCTACTATATAGAGGTGATTTTTTTCATCGTTTAAAACGGAGTCCTCATTATGCTCTCTTTTTTTTCCTGTATCAGTTTCAGCTGATGACTTAAGCTTTAAAGGGAAGAAAAAACTAAGTATATTCATAAAGTTAAAAATGTTATCAGTTAAGTTTTTTTAAGTATAAAGGGGATTAGCTTTTCTAACAATTAAATTATGAATATTTTTAGAATTTTGTCACTAACAGCATAATTTGTAGCTATTAATAAAGAATATAATCGCTTAAATTTTTTATTCATCCACCGCACGTTGCCAATGACCTGATTTGCCGCCAGATTTTTCCAATAACTTAATGTCACTAATAACCATACCACGGTCTACGGCTTTACACATATCATAGATAGTTAAAAGACTTACCTGAGTGGCGGTTAATGCTTCCATTTCTACTCCTGTTTTGCCATCCGTTTCAACTGTACAAAAGCAGTGAATGGAATTTTCCTCTGCAACAGGCTTAAAATCAATAGATACATGTGAGATAGAAAGAGGGTGGCAAAGGGGAATTAGAGTAGATGTCTGCTTACTGGCCATAATTCCTGCAACACGGGAAATTGCTAGTACATCTCCCTTTTTATGTTGATTGGATATAATTAGTTCAAAAGTTTTGGCTAACATGGTAATTTTGCCAAATGTGACTGCTTTTCTTTTGGTGATAAGTTTATCACCAATATCTACCATATGGGCTTCGCCCTGTTGATTAAAATGAGTAAGATCTGTCATTGGATGGTTATACTCCGTCATATTATTGTTGTTTCATTGATTAACAATTTTTATGTCATTAAAAGGGCTAAGGCAATTCATTTTTTGTGTTTGACTTGCTGTATAATACGTTTCATTTTCAGCAAGATTAATACTGAATTTTGTGCCGAGTATATCAAGATAATGAATTGGAGTCATCTCTGGGTAGGGTGCATAATAGAGTCTAAATTTTTTATTTTGCTCAGGGGTAGAGAAGTTAATTTCAATTAAGCCCTTTTGTTGTGTTACTTGCATATCAGGACTTGTGGGAAAACTTTCACAAATAGTCTTATTAATGAATCCTTCAGCCTGGGTGTATTTTGAAACACGTGTATACACTCCGTATTCATCTGGCAAGGCACAGCCAATACCAAAACTGACTATTCCCACCTGTACCCAATTTTTTAATGTTGAAGAAAAAGAGACCAATGGACTCCCACTATCCCCGCTGCATGCGTCTTTTCCCCCCTCAGGGTAGCCCGCACAAACCATGCTATCTTCAAGAGTTATGGCATATTTAGCCAAACTTTCTAAGCAGGTTGACTGCTCTGTAATGGGGACTTCAACTTTACGTAAAACAACTTCATTATCACTTTTATCTGGTGTTACTCCCCAACCTAATACAGTGCTCATTGTGCCAGCAGAGATGGTAAATTCATCATAGGAACTCCCTGGTAAAAGTACCGGACTGATATTGTTAACAGGCAGCTCTAATCTGAGCAAAGCAATGTCATTACTATCTAGGCTAGTATCATAATCTGGGTGGATTATAATTTCAGAAATATTCCGAGTAAAACTTTGTATTGTTTGTGCTGAAATAGATGAGCTAAGGAAAATAGCCTGGATTTCAGCAGGAGAGTTAATTACACAATGTGCTGCAGTTAGAAGCCAGCTGTGGTTAATTAAAGAAGCGCCACAAAATTGCCTGTAGCCGTCAGTTAGAGCAACAACCCATGGCCACTGCTCAATAGTTTCAATACTTTCAGAAGTGCCTGGTGTTCGATTATCAACAATCTGCTGGCCACCTACAATTCGTTTAACCGCAATAGAATTATTTTTTATTTCAGCTGGGCAATATAATGGCAGCAGGAGTAATAATAAAAAATATATTGCAGGCATTTACTGGATGGGTATCATACCAATTAGTTCCAGATAAGCAGCTTTTCCTTCTACAGCAGGATAATACTGTAATTCAATCGAGTATGAGTCACCATTGCTTTGAATCGTTAGCTTGGGTATTTTTACGCGGTGATTTACAGGATTATAAGCAGGTTGAATTGCTGTTGTAATAAGGGCATCAGGCAAAATAATAGAGCTTGCAAGCTCAAATTGTAACTCCCCCCCCTTGCTCTCTAATTGATTAAGTACCACATCAAAAAGGTTATCTCCAATGCGAATTTGGGGGATAATAACCTGAGCTATAGGAGTTGTACTGCGTTGTGTTTTATCTGATGCTTTAATATAAGATGCAGAACGTACCGCAGGAGAGGCAAGAGGGTTAATTCCTGTACCAGTTATTGATATGGTGTATTGATC
>JASFYQ010000141.1:0-8110 GCA_045047105.1 Pseudomonadota bacterium
AATCTTTTGGGAGAGTGGTGGAATTGGTAGACACGCTGGATTCAAAATCCAGTGCTAGCAATAGCGTGGGGGTTCGATTCCCCCTTCTCCTACCATATTATTTAAAATTAATCTCTTACGAGATTCTATTTCTTCTGTAATACTTTCAGTCTTGAATTTGAACACAGAATACCTGTCGTTATAAAAGCGTATTAGATGAATTAATTCAATTGCAGATGTTCCTGATTGTGCATGCCAACTTGCCCATGTATGACGTAAGTCGTGCCATCTAAAATCTGTAATCCCAGCTTTTTTTAAAATATTTTTCCAAGTGTCATAGCCACAGCCTTTAAATGCTCTTCCATTATACAAGAATACATTTGTAGGATGGTTTCCCTCAAGAGATTTAAGTAGATCAATTGCTTGATCATTTAATGGAACGGCAATGGATTTTTTACCTTTAGTTTTTGCTGCTTCTACCCATGCACATCTACGTTCTAAATCAATTTGTTGCCAGGTTAATCCATATACATTAGGTTTTCTTAAACCCGTTAGGCCAGTAAATATAATTGGAGCTTTTAAGTGTTCAGGACTTGCATCAAGTAATGAAGAAAATTCTTCTTGTGTTAGCCATCTAACTCTCTCTTCACTTTCAGGGAACATAAAAATACTCGGTGCTTTATCAATCCACTCAAGATCTCTTTCAGCAACATTTAGCATTGATCGAATTAATGCAGCATAACGGTTAATTCTTGTATTACCACACTCTTGGTTATACTGTACTATATCTAATTTTTCCAGTATAAGAGACAGTTAGCAATAAACAACTATCTCTAGTAATATAACCATATGATAATGAAAATTTATATAAATAACTCACCGAATTTATATATTTCAGTGAGTTTAAATCTGGTGATATATAACGGTTCGAGTCCGTCCTCGGCTACCATATTTTTATAAAAAGTAGATTTCTCTTTCTTGTTTTATTTCCCCTGGTTTTCTTGTAAAAAAAATAAATTTCTAATTTAAATACACTATAAATTGGATTTATAGGTTAAAATAAATTGAATGCTTATTTTAAGTATTCAATCAGGTGTACTATGAGGTTTAAATTTTTTTTATTAATATAATGATGTGATCTAAAAATCTAATAATGAGATAAATATGAAAAAAATAGCAATTGCTGGAACTGGGTATGTAGGACTTTCCAATGGTATTTTATTAGCACAACATAATGAAGTAATTGCTCTTGATGTGGTTCCTGAAAAAGTGGAGATGCTTAATAATAAAATCTCTCCTCTTATTGATAAAGAAATACAAGACTACCTAAAAAATAAACCACTTAATTTTAAAGCTACTTTAAATAAAGAAGACGCTTATAAAAATGCTGATTTTGTTGTTATAGCTACACCAACAAACTACGATCCTGGAACTAATTATTTTGATACTTCCTTAGTTGAAACGGTGATTAAAGATGTAATAGCTATCAATCCTGATGCTATTATGGTGATTAAATCTACAGTACCTGTTGGCTTTACTAAAAAAATAAAAGAACAATTCAATAGTGAAAATATTATTTTTTCACCTGAATTTCTAAGAGAAGGAAAAGCCTTATATGATAACCTTTACCCTTCGCGGATTATTATTGGTGAGATGCAAAATAAACCAGCAGAAATATTTGCTGAGCTGTTATCAACAGGCGCTATAAAAGAAAATATCGATATATTATTCACCGACTCAACAGAAGCGGAAGCAATAAAATTATTTTCTAATACTTACCTGGCAATGCGAGTAGCCTATTTCAACGAGCTGGATAGTTTTGCTGCAACCCATGGTCTGAATTCCAGGCACATTATTCAAGGCGTTGGTTTAGATCCCAGAATTGGGAATCATTATAATAACCCTTCTTTTGGATATGGTGGTTATTGTTTGCCAAAAGATACCAAACAGCTAAGAGCAAATTATAAGGATGTGCCTAATAGCTTAATCAGTGCTATTGTTGAAGCTAATACAACCAGAAAAGATTTTATTGCAGACTCAATTGTTAAACGTAATCCTAAAGTAGTTGGAATTTATCGTTTAATTATGAAAAGCGCTTCTGATAATTTTCGTGCATCATCTATTCAAGGCATAATGAAACGTATAAAGGCAAAAGGGATAAAGGTTATTATTTATGAGCCATCACTTCATGAAGATGAATTTTTCCATTCAAAAGTTATCCATGATCTCAAAGAATTTAAACAACAGGCAGATATTATAGTTGCAAACCGCTTTACTGATGACATCAGAGATGTAGAGGATAAAGTCTATACACGAGATTTATTTGGTAGTGATTAGAGGTATTTGCAAAATTATTTTTTTGCAAGACCTCATTAGCCTCTTAAATTAATAAAATAACGCCATTCTTAGTAATTCTCCCAGCTATTATAATTACTTCTAAACCCTACCTTTATAAAAATATCCTATACTACTTGCAGAGTGAATAATAAGCACTATTATTAACCCTGAATCAGGACTAACCTATTCGTAGAATAGTAAAAAAGCAGGGTGTAATTTTAACAAATTATGCCTTTTTTATGCTTTTTTCTTATTGATAAAGAATTAAAATATGGCTTGATAGGTATCTATAAAAGTCAAATTTAAAAACAGCAGTATAAATTTTTATATTTGATGATACAATTAGATTAGCAGTAAAAATAGTAATAAAACAGTTTCAATAATCATATAACACTTTAATAAAAAATAACTTAAAATTCAAATAGATACAATTAGTTGGTTAAGTTTTAAAATAACTATATTAGCGTGCTTTAAATGTTTTAAGTTAGAGGAAATAAAATATGAATTTACACGAGTATCAGGCCAAAAGCTTGTTTAATGAATTTGGTATTCCGGTGCCCAAAGGGGTTCCAGTGGATAGTCCAAAGGATGCGATAAATGCTGCTAAAAATATTGGTGGTAATGCATGGGTTGTTAAAGCGCAAGTACATGCAGGTGGGCGAGGTAAGGCTGGAGGCGTTAAACTGGTTAGTAGTGAAGAAGAGCTTATGCAAGTGAGTGAGTCTTTATTGGGAAAAGGGCTGGCTACACCACAGACTCATGGTAAGGAACTGCCTGTAAACCGTTTATTAGTGGAACAAACTCTGGATATAAAAAGAGAATTATATCTAGGTGCTTTAGTTGATAGAAACTGTGAATCAATTACCTTTATGGCATCTACCGAAGGTGGGATGGATATTGAGGAAGTTGCTGCAAATAGACCTGATAAAATTATTACCATAAGTGCAAATCCCAGTGTTGGTTTGCAAGCCTATCAGTGCCGCCAGGTTGCTTTTGCTTTAGAACTTGAAGGTTCACAAATTGGTGCATTAACAAAAATCATGACGGGTTTATATAATTTGTTTGTACAAAAAGATTTGGCCCTGGTTGAGATTAACCCACTGATTGTGACTAAAGAAAATAATCTTTTAGCGCTTGATGCAAAAATTAATATTGATGATAATGCCTTATACCGTCGTCCTGATTTATTAGAAATGCGCGATCCCAGTCAGGAAGATGCTAAAGAAAATGAAGCCGCGCAACATGAACTGAACTATATTACCCTGGATGGAAATATTGGTTGTATGGTTAATGGTGCTGGCCTTGCTATGGCCACTATGGATTTAATTAAGTTACACGGTGGAGAGCCTGCTAACTTTTTAGATGTTGGTGGGGGTACTACCGCTGCACGTGTTGCAGAAGCGTTTAAATTAATCTTAAGTGAAGACCGAGTAGAAGCCATATTAGTTAATATTTTTGGTGGCATTGTACGTTGCGATCTAATTGCAGAAGGTATTATTGCTGCGGTTAAAGAAGTGGGTGTGAGCATCCCTGTGATTGTGCGTTTAGAAGGAACCAATGCACCACAAGGTTTAGATATTCTGGCACAAAGTGGTTTAAATATTGAAACCGCAAGTGATCTTACCGAGGCTGCTAAAAAAGCAGTTGCTTCTGTATAAATATAAAACAAGCTAGTAATTTTAATTATAAGGCAAATTTATGAGTATATTAATTAATAAAGATACCCGTGTTATTGTACAGGGGTTTACAGGTAAACAAGGTACCTTCCATGCAGAACAAGCAATTGCATATGGAACCCAATTAGTAGGTGGTGTAACACCTGGCAAAGGGGGTCAGTCACATATTGATCGTCCAGTGTTTAATACGGTTGTTGATGCAGTAGAAAGTACCGGAGCAGACGCCAGTATGATTTATGTTCCCGCATCCTTTGCAGCCGACGCTATTTTAGAAGCAACTGATGCAGGAATTAAAGTTATTGTTTGTATTACTGAAGGCATTCCCGTTCAGGATATGATCAAAGTTAAAGCCTTACACCGTGAAATGGGTGCTGATGCACCGTATTTAATCGGCCCTAACTGCCCGGGTATTATTACTCCAGGTGAATGTAAAATTGGTATTATGCCAGGCATGATTCACCAGCCAGGTTCTATAGGCATTATTTCGCGCTCTGGAACACTTACTTATGAAGCCGTTCGTCAAACAACAGTACAGGGTTTAGGCCAAAGTACCTGTATTGGTATTGGTGGAGATCCTATCCATGGTATGAGCTTTATTGATTGCTTAGGTTTGTTTGAAGCAGACGATAAAACGGAAGCCATTATTATGGTAGGTGAAATTGGTGGAACTAAAGAAGAAGAAGCTGCTGAGTTTATTCAGGCTAATGTAAGTAAGCCTGTGGTTGCTTATATTGCAGGAATGACTGCTCCTCCAGGAAGACGTATGGGACACGCGGGTGCAATTATTTCTGGTGGTAAAGGTACTGCAACTGATAAAATAGCTGCTTTAGAAGCGGCAGGAGTGACAGTTTCAAAATCTCCTGCAGATATGGGCTCACATTTAAAGAGCCTGATTTCAGCAAAATAGCAGGTTATTATTGATTTATGTTTAATTTTGGACAAAGCTTCTCACATGGAGTACATCCGCTTCACCACAAGCAACAAACAGAAGAGCTGAATATTCAACGAGTTCCGTTTGTTAGCCGATATGTTTTGCCCCTGGGGCAACATATCGGCATCCCAGCAAAAACTGTGGTAAAGGTAGGAGAAAAAATTCAACGTGGTCAGTTAATAGCGCAAGCAAATGGTTTTATTTCTACCGCCCTGCATAGCCCTGTAACAGGTAAAGTAACAGCTATAGATATGTTTCGATATGTTGATGGTTCATTTAAACCAGCCATTGAAATAGCAGCGGATCCTTATTCCAGTCAGCAATTTATAGCTAAACCAGCAATTGATACAGATAGCCTGAGCATTGATCAATTTATCAATGCAGTGCAAAATGCAGGGATTGTGGGCATGGGTGGGGCGGCTTTTCCCAGCCATGTTAAATATTCCATTCCAGAAGAACAAGTGATCAGCGATTTATTAGTTAATGGGGCAGAATGTGAGCCTTTTTTAACTAATGATCATCGCTTGATGGTAGAGCGTCCGGAGGCTGTTATTCGGGGCTGTGAAATATTAAGAAAAAAACTCGGAGCAACACTTTGTTGCATCGGAGTAGAAGAAAATAAACCAGAATCCATTCGCCAGTTAGAAAAATGTCTAACGGAAGATAAAAATAAAAACCTGCCAATAAAAATAGTCGCCTTAGCGGTAAAGTATCCCCAGGGTGCAGAAAAAATGCTGATTAAAAGCATTTATAATAAAGAACTGCCCGCAGGTAAATTGCCTAGAGACATTGGCATTGCAGTAAATAATATAGGAACCATAGTGGCCCTGGCCGATTATTTTGAAACAGGAATGCCTTTAATTGAACGCATTGTAACCATCGCTGGTCCTGGAGTAGAGCAAGCTGCAAATTTAATTGTACCCATTGGCACACCGATTCGAGATGTTCTTGAATTTGCAGGTGGACTAAAAAAGCAAACCCGAGAAGTTATTATGGGTGGGCCAATGATGGGTAGCCCGGTCGCTGATCTGGATGCACCCATATTAAAAGGTACCTCTGGAATTTTAGCCTTTACCGAAAAAGAAACCTCCCACGCAGATGAATACCCCTGCATTCGATGTTCTCGTTGTCTTGAAGCATGCCCCTATTTTCTTAATCCTTCTCGCCTGGCTTTATTAGGCAAGGCTCGATTATTTGAGCGCATGGAACAACAATATCATGTAATGGACTGTGTTGAATGTGGAGCCTGTAGCTATGCCTGCCCTTCAAATGTCCCCATTGTACAACTTATCCGAACTGCAAAAGACAGTTTGCGAAATACCACAGTAAATTAATAAGTTAAGCTTCTTAAATTTAGTGATATGCGTTTTATTACTAATTTTTAGGCTCAAGGATAGTGCCAAATGTATCATAATAATGAAGATTTGACTAAGCCTCCTCTGACTCATCCTAACTGGTATGCTTCACTGGAATTGGCTTTTGCTAAAACCGCCAAAGGCACTCGCTTGTGTAAAAACCTGCATCAGGGACCGTTAATGGTGCAAAAACCCTTCTACCCTGAATCATCTACGGTATGCCATGTGTATTTATTACACCCCCCTGGAGGCGTTGTACAAGGCGACCAGCTTAAGTTGGATGTGCGGGTGAAATCAGCAGCTCATGCTTTAATTACCACTCCCGCCGCAGGAAAGTTTTATCGCTCAAATGGTAAAGTTGCTGCTCTTAGCCAAGTACTGGAGGTAGAAGATGCTGCTCAATTAGAATGGTTGCCACAGGAAACTTTACTTTTTAATGCCAGCAGGGTGCAGTTAAAAACTCTGGTTAAACTCTCTGGTACGGCCCGTTTTATTGGTTGGGAAATGTTATGTCTGGGGCGTAAAGCCAGTGATGAACCGTATACTTCTGGAACATGCAGGCAGCAGTTTGAAATTTGGCGTGATAATAAGCCGGTATTTATAGAACGTTGTTTGATAGCAGGAGACTCTGCTCTATTAACAGAAAAATGGGGCATGGATAAGTGGCCTCTAACTGCAACTTTGATAGCTACTAATTGCGGTAAAGCAGAGCTAAAAAGTGTTCAGGAATTGCTTAGCCAGCTAACTGAAAATAATTCCCATACAATATCGATAAAAGGCCATTTGAGCGTAAGCCTGAAACAGGATATACTGATTTGCCGTTTTCTGGGGGAACAGGCAGAACATGCCCGGCATTGCTTTATTGAGATCTGGAAACTTATCCGGCCCGTTATTATGCAACAATCTGTACACATACCCAGAATATGGAATACCTGATAATAAGGAGAAAAATATGGAGCTGACCCCAAGAGAAAAAGACAAACTATTAATTTTTACCGCTGGTTTATTAGCCGAAAGGCGCAAAGCAAAGGGCTTAAAACTCAATTACCCGGAAGCAGTTGCATATATTTCTGCTGCTATTATGGAAGGGGCTCGTGAAGGTAAGTCAGTGGCAGAGCTGATGTCCTATGGCACCACCTTATTGAGTTGTGAGGATGTTATGGACGGTATCCCCGAGATGATTGCAGATGTTCAGGTGGAAGCCACTTTTCCCGATGGCAGCAAATTGGTGACAGTGCATAACCCCATTATTTAGCAATAGGAGAAAACGATGATCCCCGGTGAATATTTTATTGAACAAGGTGATATTGAGTTAAATGCGGGTCTAAAAACTCTCACCGTACTGGTTGCAAACAGCGGCGACCGCCCGATACAGGTAGGCTCGCATTACCATTTTTATGAAACCAATAAGGCATTGCAGTTTGAGCGAGAGCAGAGCAAAGGTTTTCGCCTGAATATAGCAGCAGGAACCGCCATACGTTTTGAGCCAGGTCAGGAGCGTCAGGTCGAACTGGTTGAATACCAGGGGGCAAAAACAATTTATGGTTTTAATGGCAAAATTATGGGCCAACTATAACAATAACAAGGAGTACAGGCATGAGTAAAATTTCCAAACAAGCCTATGCGGAAATGTATGGCCCGACCCTGGGTGATCGGGTTCGCCTCGGTGATACCGAGCTGGTATTAGAAGTTGAAGCCGATCATACTATTTATGGGGATGAAGTAAAATTTGGTGGGGGCAAGGTTATCCGTGATGGCATGGGACAAAGCCAGCGAATAAGTGCAGAAGTGGTGGATGTGGTGATTACCAATGCGCTTATTGTTGATCACTG
>JASFYQ010000142.1:0-12080 GCA_045047105.1 Pseudomonadota bacterium
AATTATTCGTGAAAACACAATTATTCGTGAAAACATAGTTGAAGTAGGCAATTTAGCCACTACAAGTGGTAAAGCCTTTAGGCAGTTAATTGTTGCTCTAACTGCATATGTCTACACCATCGGTTATCGCTATGTTGTTTTTACCACCTTTCCTATAGTATCCAATAGTTTTAAGCGTATGGGTTTAAAGCTACATCAATTAGCAGATGCAAACCTGCAACAGTTACCACAAAAACAGCAGCATCAATGGAGCCAGGAATATTATAATTTAGAACCTAAAGTTTTTGCTGGAGATATTCATCAGGGTTTTTATGCCATATCTTCCAATATGCATAAAGCCAGTCCTGAGTTACAACAAATCTGGATCAATGCAATTGATTTGGCTAAGCAGTTAAAGCCTATAGCAATGGCTGTTTAAAGGTTTTATGGGGAACTAATGATATGAATCAACTGCAACAAAAAATCATCGAATACAGCCAGGCAGACGATAATAGTATTGCTATACGAGGGGATAATCAGGTTTTGACTTATGCTGATTTATACTCGCAGATTAGTTATCTACAAGCGCAATTAGACGCCACTCGTATTGGTTTATATATGGAAAATCATCCTGCCTGGGCTATTTGTGATCTGGCTTTATTTTTTAGCCAGAAATGTTCGGTTCCGATCCCGGTATTTTTTTCAGATCAACAAGTTAATCATAGTATAAAAGATGCACAACTGGAACTAATTATTACCGATAATAAAGATAAAATAATTAGTCTGAATATAAATATAGTAAAACAGCAAACACTAGAAATTGCAGCTAAAACAATTTATTTATTATTTTTGGATAGTGGATATTTAAACGAGTATTCTGTTAAAAATAATGAAGTGAATTGTAAAATTACCTATACCTCCGGTACCACAGGAAAGCCAAAAGGGGTAATATTAGATAATCAAACCATTGTTGCTAAAATGCAATCCCTGGCAATAGCCTGTCAGGCACAAGTCACTGATAAGGCACTTTGTTTATTGCCATTATCAACCCTTCTTGAAAATATCGGGGGTCTTTATATTGCTCTTTTTTGTGGTGCTCAGGTAACTATCTTAGCTCCTCAAAAAACAGGAATAAAAGGGACTAATCAGGTAGATGTGAAACAGTTATTAGCAACACTGAGCAATGTTTCACCTACGGCTTTTATAATTAATCCCCAGCTATTGCTGTTGCTTATTTATAGTATTAAACAAGGTTATCAATTACCCCAAACTATTCGTTTTATAGCCCTGGGTGGAGCACCTATTGCTAAACAGGTATTACAGCAAGCAGCCAGTTTAAATATTCCCGTTTATGAAGGTTATGGCTTATCAGAAGCTTGCTCTGTAGTGTCTTTAAATTCTCCTGATAATTCCATTCAAACAAAAACAGATCTTATAAACCAGAGCTTGGGTTCGGTTGGTAAAGTATTAGATGATATCTCCATTAAAATTGCTGATGATGGGGAAATCTTGCTAAAAGGAGCTTTATTTAAAGGATATTTAGGGGCTCCTAAAAAAATAGATAATAAGCATTTTTTTGCAACAGGTGATCTGGGCAATATTGATAAAGACGGTTTTTTATACATTAAAGGGCGTAAAAAAAATGTCATTATCACTTCTTCGGGGAGAAATATTTCACCTGAATGGATAGAAAAAGAGCTATTAATCTCTCCAGATATAATTCAATGCATTGTTTATGGTGATGGTTTAGATGCATTAATCGCCATTATTGTATTTGCACCAGAGAGTTTAGTTTTTCAACAACAGCATTTCCTTCAGCAGGTTAATGCTCACCTGCCAGCTTATGCACAAATCAAATTTTTTATCACCGCTAATGAACCTTTTTCATTAGCCAATAAGCAGTTAAGTACTACAGGGCAGCCTCTTCGAGGCGTAATTTATCTGCACTATAAAAAAAACAGGCAGCTACCATTATGAGTGACTTTTATGATGTATTAATACAATCAACAGAATCACAGCGACAACAATTAGAGCAAATTGAGACCTTACAAAAGGGAGCCAGGGGAGAAGTCAGCCTGAAAACTTATCAGGCTTTTTTAATTCAGGCCTACCATCATGTAAAACATACAACACCTTTATTAATGGCCTGTGGGAGCCGTATTCCAGCTGAAAAAGAATGGTTAAGAGATGCCATAGCAGAATATATTGAAGAAGAATTGGGCCATCAGGAATGGATTTTAAATGATCTTAAAGCAACCGGCATTGATGCAGAAATTATTCGCTATGGTCAGGCTGCAATAGCCACAGAGCTCATGGTTGCCTATGCTTATGACACCATTAACCGCAATAATCCGGTGAGTTTTTTTGGTATGGTTCTGGTTTTAGAAGGTACCAGTATTGCGCTGGCTACCACAGCCGCAGAAAAAACGCAGCAGGCGCTTAACTTACCTGATAGTGCCTTTAGTTATTTAACTTCACATGGATCTTTAGATATTGAACATATGGGTTTTTATAAAAAGTTAATGAATCAGGTTAAAGATCCTAAAGATCAACAAGATATTATTCATGCGGCAAAGGTTTTTTACCAACTGTATGGGGATATTTTTAGAGCTCTTCCTGTTTAAAAATGATCTGTTTTTTATTTAATAATGATAATTAAGGGAAAAAATCAAATGAAATCAATGCTACTACTATTTTTAATTATTCTAAGCCAAAGTGTTTTTGCCGCTGCTAATACGGCAAATTTAGCTGAGCAGATTAAGCAATTGCAAAGCCAGTGGGCGATTGCAAATTACCAGACCAGTGAAGATAAAACCGAGGCTGTTTTTGAGCTGCTAACCCGGCAGGCACAGCAGGTGCTTAAAGATAATCCCGATAAAGCGGAAGCTTTAATTTGGAATGCCATTATTGTTAGCAGTGATGCAGGCAAAAATGGGGGCTTAAGTGCTCTGGGTAAAGTAAAGCAGGCGCGTGATTTATTATTACAGGCTGAAAAGATAAATCCAACGGCTTTAAATGGTTCTATTTATACTTCTTTAGGCAGTTTATATTATAAAGTACCAGGATGGCCATTAGGTTTTGGTGATGATGAGCAAGCTGAAAAATATCTTAAAAAGGCTTTAAGTTTAAATCCTACGGGTATTGATGCCAATTATTTTTATGCTGATTATTTATTTGAACAAGAGAAATATAAACTGTCCCTTGAATATTTTAATAAAGCCCTTGCTGCACAACCCAGAGCTAATCGTCCAGTAGCCGATGCAGGAAGAAGGAATGAAATTAAGAAAAAATTACAGCAGCTTGAAGCCAATATATAGCCGCAATATCTTGTGTTCAAATGGAATAGGAATTTAAAATGAATAGTTTGGCAAATAAAAGAGTCCTTTTAACTGGCGCAACAGGGGGAATTGGTTCACAGCTAGCACAACTTTTATTAGAAAAAAATTGTATGCTGGGTTTGGTAGGGCGTTGTGAACAAAAACTGGATAAGTTATCGGCAAAACTGATTGCAGATAAAAAGCAATTTATTGCTATAAAAGCAGATATTTGTAATAAGGACGATCGCCTTTTAATGTTGGCACAAATGCAGAAACAATTTGCTGGAATTGATATTTTAATTAATTTAGCAGGCAGCATGGATTTTATAAATTTTCAAAACCAGAGTGATGAAAAATTAGAACAGACTTTTCAAACAAATATAATTGCCCCCATGCTGTTATGTAAACAACTGCTACCTGAAATGTTATCTAATAATAGTGGCCATATTGTAAATATTGGTTCTATTTTTGGCTCCATTGGTTTTGCTTATTTTACTGGTTACTCTGCCAGTAAATTTGCCCTGCGAGGTTTTTCAGAAGCGTTGCGCAGGGAATTGGCTCAAACCCCCATAAAAGTCAGTTATATTGCCCCCAGAGCAGTAAAAACATCACTTAATAGTGAGCAGGTTTATGCTATGGCAGAAGCAGTAAAAATGAATATGGACAAGCCTGAAGATGTTGCCAGGAAAATTGTTATTGCTATAGAAAAACAGCACAAAGAGGTTTACCTGGGATTTCCTGAATCTTTATTTGTTCGTATTAATGCTTTATTTCCACGCCTGGTCGATTTTGCAACAAAAGCACAAAATAAAATAGCTCAGAAATATGCAGTGAATTAATTAAGAGCCGCTTTTCTAAATTACGCTTCAGTTACAAATATTTTTTGCTATGGCTATCGCGATTAAAACCTACTTTCAAAAAATAGCTGACCCTGCGGATATGGCCTCATCTGCTGGTGTGAGTTTTAGCATTTAATTCGATCTTAGTAGGTGATTCCAATCTTTCTGCTATTTTAGAAGCAACTGATAATGGTCCCCTAAGCTTAGGTCAAAAGTTTATTGTTAACAATCTATCTGAAAGTAATATTTTAGATTTAGATGCTCCCTATGAACCTGAAACCGGCCAAGTTTTTGCGCCTACCATAATACAGGATGGTTTTGGAACACATAATGTTATACTTACTAATCATATCCAAACACAGTCAATGAATGGCTAAAACAACGCACCAGATGGAATAAAGGCTTACTCATTACAACAGCTAGTCCATTTAAAAGATACCCGTCTATTTATAGAAAGGGTAGCCTTAAGAGCATAGTGGCAAGTTTCTTGTCGTACAAAGAATACTTATTTAAGCCCATTCACTGGAATAAAACAAAACATTAATTATAGTTATCCAGAAAAGTTTTTCCCTTGTGTTTAATTAATACAAACACAGGACAACACTGTGGGGGTACAAGGTGAGGTTTATTATTCCTTTCAGACAGGTAAGCTTATGTAATAAAATGTAAAAAGGTTGTTTTTTATCATTACTTATTAAAAATAACTCCCCAATTAAAAAACCGGGGATAGCTTATTCTTAACCTGCTAATGCTTGTGTATATTGTTTGCGTAGAATATTTTTTTGAACCTTGCCCATGGTATTTCTAAGCAGTTCCTCAACAAAAATAATTTTTCTGGGATGCTTAAAGCGGGCCAGAGATTCTTTTACTGCTGACATTATGGTCTCTTCAGTAATTATCTGTCCATTTTCGAGTACCACCAGTGCCAGTACACTTTCTCCAAAATCGGCATGTGGTATTCCAATTACGGTAGATTCTTTAATGCCCGGGACTTCATCAATAATAGTTTCAATCTCTTTGGGATAAATATTATATCCACCAGAGATAATCAGATCTTTTTCGCGACCGACAATGCTTAAATAATTATCTACACTTAATACCCCTACGTCACCGGTAATAAAATAACCATCGTCCTTAAATTCTTCCGCGGTTTTCTCTGGCATATTCCAATAACCCAGAAAAACATTGGCTCCTTTTACTTCAATACTGCCCACCTGTTTTTTGGGAAGTATTTCTCCTGATTCAAAATCAGTGATGCGAATGTTAACACTTTTTAGCGCTAAACCAACCGTTCCTGGTCGCCTGTCTCCATCAAAAGGATTGGAGGTGTTCATATTTGTTTCGGTCATACCATAACGTTCAAGAATTTTATGTCCTGTGCGTTGAAAAAATGCTTCGTGGGTATCTGCCAGTAAAGGAGCACTGCCAGAGATAAATAAGCGGCAGTTTTTAACCAACTCTTTATTCAGGCGTGGATCGTCTACCAGGCGAGTATAAAAGGTGGGGACTCCCATCATGGTTGTTGCGTGTGGAAGTTGTTCTACAATATCATCCACAGAAAAAGCGGGTAAAAATATCATTGCACAACCGGCATGTACACAGACATTGGTTGCAACAAATAGACCGTGGGTATGAAAAATAGGCAGTGCGTGTAATAACACATCGTCTGCTTCAAATTGCCATAACTCGGTTAGATCATAGGTATTTGACATTAAATTGCCATGACTTAACATAGCTCCTTTAGAGCGTCCTGTTGTGCCAGAAGTATAAAGAATAGCGGCTAAATCGTCTTTTTTACGATCCACTACGTTAAACGCCATTCCTGCTAATTTAGCCTTTTCACATAAACTGCCTGTGCCATCATTGTTTAGATCCAGCACAATGGTATAGGAGAATAGGCTACTATATTCGTCGATGTTTTTTCCGTCACAAATAAATACTTTGGGTGTTGCATCGCCAATAAAATAGCCTACTTCATGTGATGTATAGGCAGTATTTAAGGGTAAAAATACGGCTCCTGCTTCAATACATGCTGCATAAATCATTAATGATTGCGGCGATTTGGCTACTTGTACTGCAACCCGATCACCAGCTTCTACACCCAGTGATTGTAGTACATTTGCAAATTTTGCCGCCCCTTGTAAAAATCCTTTATAGCTAATAACTGGACCATTTTTTTGAATTAAAAAAGTGTTATCAGATTGAATATGTTTGGCAAAAAGGTTATCAAATAGATAGTTATTCATCAATAGAGTCCTTTTTTTTATTTTTAAGTAATTGTTTAATATTGCTGTCTACTATGATCTCTTTATTTACGGTATATGCCTCATGATTGGCTTCGACCTTATCCAGATCGTACAAATAATTCACCATTAAGCCGAGAGATTGTACTATGCCTTTAGGTGACATATTGGCACACCAGTTTAAGCGGCTAAGTTTTGCCCCATTACCCAGATGAAAACGTGCGACTGGATCATAAGGTTCTCCGCTATGATTTTTTGCTTCAAGAAAATACTTTGCCAGCAAAGTAAGCGTTTGCTCTTTAAGTGAATCTACCTCATGCTGCTCAAATTTTTCCTGAAAAACTTGTATGTAATCGCTTTGACCTTGCTCTTTTAACCACTTGGTAAAACCCAGTATCGGAGACAGGGTGCAAAAATATTGAAGATTTTCACAATCCTGCTTCAGGTGCTGAGCAACCTGTTTGATTAAAAAAGTTCCAAAAGAAACGCCCTTAAGCCCACGATGGCAATTAGATATGGAATAAAAAATTGCGGTATTTGCGGTATCTTTAGGTACTATCTCACGATTATGATTTAATACTTCTTCAATTGAAGAAGAAATTTCATGGGTTAATGCCACTTCAACAAAAATCAAAGGGTCGTCCAACATGGAAGGATGGAAAAAAGCAAAACACTTACGATCTTCTGGTTCTAAACGGCTACGCAGCTCGTCCCAGGAACCAATTTCATGTACTGATTCATAACTGATTACTTTTTCTAAAATATGCGCCGGAGTATTCCAGTCTATGGGTCGCATAACCAAAAAGCCACGGTTAAACCAGGAGCGAAATAAGTGTTGAAAATCAAAGTCTACTTTTTTAAATTCAGCTCTCAGCTGTATAAAAGAAAATAAATCTTCTCTCATTTTTACCAGTTTTCGGGTTCCTGAAGAGGCCAGATTTAATCGTCTGAGCAATTCCTGACGTTTGGGCTCTGAATAAGATACAAAGCTATGAAAATTTTCATAATTTTGTTCCTGTTCATAGGCGTTAATAGCAGTTTGAATTTCTGCAATATCAAGATCATAATTATTTAACAAGCATTCAAAAAATTCCAGTTTTCCCACCTTGTCGAGCAATTGATATTTGTCCATAATTTGCTCTGCAAGTAACAAATTTGCAGAATCACCATTAAATGCAACAATTTGTTCGCAGAGCTCAAATATATCTAAATCTTCATAACGGGACTTATTGGCTTTAAAAAAGCTTGAAAAGCCTAATTTTTTTTCAAAAATAGCCGGTAATAATTCCTGAAATAAACTAAAAGAGCTCATTTTAAGACCCCATAACCATATCTGGCAGGAAGGTTGCAATTGAAGGGAAAAAACACAAAATTAAAATTGCCAGCATCATACATAAAACATAGGGTATTGAGCCTTTAAGAATGGTCTTTAATGGAATTTCAGGTGCTATGCCACTGATTACATATAGATTTAATCCCACTGGTGGTGAAATTAATCCAATCTCCATATTAATGGTCAATACTACTGCAAACCAATAAGGGTCAAAGCCTGCTGTGGTTATAATAGGCAATAAAATAGGTGCTGCCATTAAGATAACTGCAACTGGAGGTAAGAAAAATCCTGCTACTAATAAAAAGATATTAATAATAAACATTAATACCCAGCGATTAACATCCAAAGTACCAATGTATTCAGCAATACTTTGGGTAATATACAGGCTGGATAGCATATAAGAGAAAACTCCAGCTGCGGCAATGATAAATAAAATCATAATGGATTCTTTGGTCGAATCACGCAATACATTCCAGAGTAATTTTGGAGACCACAAGCGGTATACAATAATGGCAATCAGTAAGCATAATAATGCTCCAACGGCTGCCGTTTCAGAAGGAGTTGCTACGCCACCGTATAAGGCATATAAGACACCTATAATAATAGCTAGAAAGGGTAATACTTTAGGCAGGCTGGCAAATTTTTCCTGCCAGCTATAACTTTTTGCTTTAAGTACTTCTCCTGAACCTTGGTTCCAGGTGCTATAAATTGACCAGACCATAAATAGAGCAACCAATAGCAGACCTGGCATAACTCCTGACAAAAACAATCGCCCTATGGAGGTTTCGGTTGAAACACCATAAACGATCATAGTTACTGATGGAGGAATTAAAATGCCCAGGGTTCCACCTGCTGCAATCGAGCCAGTAGCAACACTGTCAGGATAACCACGTTTGCGCATCTCTGGAATACCCATTTTACCAATAGCGGCGCAGGTAGCAGGAGATGAGCCAGACATGGCTGCAAATAATCCACAGGCACCCAGGTTTGAGATAAGTAAAGCTCCTGGTACGCGTGTTAGCCATAGTTCTAGAGCATGGTACAAATCTGCTCCAGCTCGGGTTGAGGAAATAGCTGCTCCCATAATAATAAACATGGGAATAGATAACAGGGCAAAACTATCAAGTTTGGCAAAAAATAATTCGGGTAGTAATTCTAATGAACGTGGTCCATCAAATATAAGTAAAAAAATAGCGGAGACGACAAGTAAGCCATTAGCAATTGCAATTCCAGAAAATAATACCAGAATAGTAACAATTGCGACCAGAGCTCCTAATAATAACGGATCCATTAATTTTCCTCTTGCTGTAGATTTTCTGGGTTAGTAAAACCAAATACTTGTACCAACATGTCAGAAATAAGTTGTAGTAGATAAAGGCCAAAACCTACAGGCATGACCAGATAGGGGAGCCACAGAGGAACTTCATTCACTGTATCAGATGTCCAGTTTTTGGATAATGCAATTTCCCATGCTTCAAAGCCATAAAAAAACATTAAAGCAATAATGCCGATAGACATTAGTGAGGATATTGCCAATAGTATCTTTCTATATGCTGGTGGTAACAAGGATGGAATTAAATCCACGTTTACATGACCTTTTAAAATTTGCACATAGGGCAAACCTAAAATGGTTGCCCCGACACATAGATAAACCACAGTTTCAGTTTGCCAAACCGTTGAGTGGCCTAATACAAATCGTACAAAAATCATCTCACAAGTAATCAAAACTGCCAGAAGAATCATCATGGCTGCCAGGTAGCCAAATAACCTGGAGACAGTTGAGATTATTTTGATATAAGTTTGCATATGTATACTCAGTTAGATTTAGAGATTATTTAACAGAAAGAGCCATATCAAGTAAACGTTTGCCTTCAGGATAACTTTCTACAAAATTTTTGTATGAGGTTTTTTGAGCAATAGCACGCCATTTTTCAAAATCTTCATTAGACATTTTTGCAATCTTAACTCCAGCTTTAGCATATACTTCAGCACTGGCTTTATCCGCTTTTTTTGCGCCATCCAGGTAAAATTTTTGGGCTTTTGCTGCGCCATCCAACAGGGCTGTTTGTTGTGCTTTAGTTAATCCTTCAAAAACAGTTTTGTTAATTAACATGGGTTGATACATAAACCATAAAGCAACATCGCTGGCTGGGGTATAACACTTAACCTGTTCAAATATTCGGTAAGATACAAAAGAAGAAGATGAGGTATTCGCTCCCTGAAGCACACCTGTTTGGATAGCATTATATATTTCTGATGAAGCCATGGAAGTAATAGATGCTCCAGCACCTGCTAGCATCTTTTCAAATGCTTTACCTGCTGCGCGAAACTGTAGACCTTTTACATCATCAGGAGAGGTAATGCATTTTTCTTTACCAGCAAATCCACCAGCTAAATAACCATGTACTAATACCTTAATATCATCAGTTGCCATGATTTTTTCTATTTCTTGCATGAACTCAGAATCATTTAAACGTGCTGCATGATCGTGGTTTTTAACCAGCCCGGGCATTAGGGTAAGATTATATGCAGGTTGTATTCCTCCAGCATAAGCCAATGGAACTATAATCATATCCACTCTGCCACGAGAAAGTGGTTTATACTGTTCCTTAGGTTTGAATAGTGATTTGGATGGAAAAATTTTAATACTTAAATCAACATTAGCTTTGGCAACGTGATCGGCAACTATAACCGCTACTTTATGACGAATATCCTTGGTTGACCACTGGTGTGATAAACGTAATTCAGTAGCATTAGCTGTACTGAATGCTACTGCGCTGGCAAGAATAAATGAGCTAATTAAAGCCTTAGTTTTTATTATCTTCATGGTGTGTCCTTTTGGTGAATTTAATCGTATTGTCATTTTCAATCTTGTTCTAGTTTACATCTAAAAAAACAAATTGTATACAATTTACAACCTTTTGTATTTCAATGATTTGTTGTTATTGTATAGATTTTTTAAATAATAGCATATTATCTATATAATATTAGTGTTAAAATATAATCTATTGTATTTAGAGTGTTTTATATTTTTAATATATAAAATTCAATGTTGTGGCTTTCATGCTTATATAGTGTATTAAGTGTTTAATATTGCAATTTAATTATCTGTTAATAACTGTTTCTGTTATTTCTTGTTTTTTATCTTAAATCCATAGTTTTAAAGGGTTGATAGAATAATTAAAAATAATTTTGTATTTTTATTAAAGTCTGTGTAAAATTCAATGTATACAATTTATGTTGTATTGTATATAACTGCTCAGCGTATTTATTTAGGCCCTATTTGGGTGTTGTTTTTACTATTAAATATGCGCGGTAGTTATTTTTGTATTTGTTTAATTTGTAACTTATGGTCGTACCCGCATGAAGAAAAAATCATCATTTATTGTGTTTGAAACACTCGAAAAAGAAATTATTTCAGGAATTATCAAGGATGGAGAACGTCTTGATGAAGTAAAACTTTCTGAGCGATTTTTTATATCAAGAACTCCTATTCGCGAAGCTTTAGTTATGCTTGCCAGTAGTGGTCTTGCTGAGCAAATCCCTCGTCGAGGCTGTTTTGTTCGTCACCCCAGCATTCAAGAGTTAATTGAAATGTTTGAAGTAATGGCTGAATTAGAAGGTATGTGTGGGCGGTTAGCCGCCAGAAGAATAATGCCTGAACAAATGCTTGAATTGGAAAATTCTAATAGTAAGTGTGAGAAACTGGCTCTAGAGGGTGATACCGATGCATATTATGCAGAAAATGCTACTTTTCATAGCATTATCTATGCTGCATCGTATAATTCTTTTCTTGCATCACAGGCTAAGGCTTTACATAACCGCTTAAAAACTTATCGACGCATTCAGCTACAAGCCAGCCAGCGTTTATCTCAATCATTATCTGAACACAGTGATATTGTAATTGCATTAAAAAATGGAGATAGCCAAATGGCAGAGAGTATTTTAAAAGAACATATTCTTATTCAGGGTGAAAAATTTAATGATATAGTTGCTAAATTGCAGCTATTAAAATCTGTTTAAGCTATATTGTTAATGTTTTTTAACTAGAAATAAAGTATTAGTTGAAGCTGTTTTTCTAACAGTTTCAACTGGTTATAGATAGCGAAGCAGTAAGCCCCTCCTGCTTTAGTCGTAACTATTGGTTTTGACCTACATCAAATATAGACTAAATTAGTATATTATTATAGAATAAACATTTTATACTTTATACGAAATAACTACTTGCTCTAATTTTTGCTTCAACTCTCAGTATTAACAATCTTTTAATACTTCTCAACAGTTTTGTAACAACAGTTTTGTAACAACAGTTTTGTAACAACAGTTTTGTAACAACAGTTTTGTAACAACAGTTTTGTAACAACAGTTT
>JASFYQ010000143.1:0-32357 GCA_045047105.1 Pseudomonadota bacterium
TGGGAACATGATTGGTCTGATCGCTTTGGCCATGTAGTTGCTGTTAATTTCTCAAATGAGGATTATATTGACTCAGTACAATCCAGAGAGGATAAAATTCAACAATATGATATAGGAGTTCAGTATCTATTACGTCGAGGAATAATATTAGGAGCCGATTATACCTTTAAAGACAGAAGTTCAAATATTATTAATCATGATTATGTAAATAATATTTTTATGTTTTCTGCAAAAGTTGGCCTGTAATCCTGATTTAATGATATTTTTTAATAAACTAACATTAGCTAATGTAATTAATAATGAAATCTAAAATACAACAACTTACCATTATGGTATTTATTTTTTTATTGTGCAGCTTAGTATGGGCTGAGAATCAGAATAAATATAAACTGGGGGTAGGAGATAGAATTGAGATAAAGGTTTTTGGCGAAGCGGATTTATTCTTAGAAACCACTATTGATGATGATGGTATTATTATTTACCCCTTTATTGGTGCGATTAAAGTTATTGATATGACTTTAAGCAAATTAGAACAACATATTACCCGGTTTTTAAAAGATGGCTACTTAGTTAATCCCAATGTAAATGTTGCAATTAGAGAATATCGTAAGTTTTATATTCGAGGAGAAGTAACTCAACCTGGAAGTTATCCTTATCACCCTGGGCTTACAGTAGATAAAGCGGTTTCAATTGCTGGTGGTTTTACCGAACGTGCAGCACGTAATAAAATTTATATTATTCCTGAAAATAGTAATAAAAATAAACCGCTAAAGATAAAACATCACAATACAATTAAACCTGGTGACATCCTTATTATTGAACAAAGTTTTTTTTAGCAATATACTCACTTGTGCTTTGATGTTATTGCTGCCTTTAAATACTCTAGAAACCTTTAGGTATGATATAAGGATTATCCATTCTCTGGTGATGTTTTTAGTTTGCAGTTTAGTTCCTGTTTATGCAGACTATATAAATGGTGAAACACTGTTTACAGAACAACATCCCGCTAAAACTTACCTTCCAGATAACATTCAACAAACGCTTAAAATTTCCCAAACTAAAAAAGTTAAAAGCATTGATGAATTAAAACAATCAGCAAAAAATGGTTTTGCAGCTGCACAACATGCTTTGGCTATTCATTATCTGACAAACAATAAAACCGAGCTTAAAAAGGCAGTGTACTGGTTAGAAAAATCGGCAGAACAAAATAATATTGATGCTTTACGTGATTTAGCTTACCTTTATTATCAAGGCCAGGGAGTTAAAAAGGATTTACAGCAGGCTAAAATGCTATTAAAAAAACCAGTACAACATGGTAACACCTTTGCTCAGCAACTATTTATAAAAATTGAACAGGAAATAGCCATCAGAGAGGATAAGTATTTCCATAATAGCCAAAATTGGTATAATATTGCCAATCAGCCTGATTTGATTAAAAAACCAAGGACTGCCAAAGAGTTAGTTAAAACTACTGACTTTATTTCAACATCTGTATTTGCCTGGAAACAGGCCTGGCAAGATCAAGATATTAAGCGATATTTAAACTTTTATTCTAAAAACTTTAAATACCATAAAGGCAATTATAATCACTGGAAAAAATATAGGCGTAGAATATTTAATAGCGCAAGCAATATTCAACTGAGTATTACAAATATAACAATTAAAAAAAAAGCATTACAACGAGTAGTTAGTTTTAATCAATATTATCAAAGTGACTCTTATACCGATAAGGTATATAAAGAGCAG
Organism: Pseudomonadota bacterium; assembly: GCA_045047105.1. GTDB lineage: Bacteria > Pseudomonadota > Gammaproteobacteria > GRL18 > GRL18 > JADGAU01. Next base: position 1,747 of record JASFYQ010000143.1, read on the forward strand.
TACTGGCAACTAGAAGCAGACGCTAAGTGGCGGATTATAGCTGAAAAAACAATTATAAAACAAGTTAATAAGAATACACTGTGAGCATAAATGAACAATATACACAACAATTTAACACAGCCTTCATTTAATATTCAAAGTACTAATATACAACAGGAAAGCGTTGATCTAAGAGAGTACTTTGCTATCCTTCTACGATATAAGTGGGGGATTATTCTTGTTTGTACTATTTTGCCTGGAATAGTTGCCCTTGCTGTTAAAAATATGGAATCTATATACAGCTCAACAGCTAGTATTATGATAGAGACACAAAAATCGAAAGTGGTCTCTATTGAAGAATTATATGGTATTGATACGGAAAATGAGACCTATCTAAACTCACAGGTGGATATCATATTATCAAGAACCGCTGCTGAAAAGGTCGTGGATAAATTAGATCTTATTAATAACCCCACTTTTAACCCTCCACCAAAGGCCAAACCAACTGGTGTTTCCTTGTGGCTTTCTGAAAATTTCAGTAAGTTAAAAAAATTATTGCTACCAACTTCAACTGGTGGTGAAAGTAAAGTAGTTCCTCTAAGCCCTACTCAGATAAAAAATGAGCTGGTAATTAAGCTTTTAAAACAACTCAGTATTTCGTTTCAGAAAAAAAGTCAGTTAGTTGAAATATCCTTTGAATCAAAGTCCCCTGAATTAGCCGCAGAAATAGTTATGGCTATTATAAAAGTATATATAGATGGGGGCTATGATGCCAAATCGCAGATGACCCAAAAAGCGACGGGCTGGTTGGCTGCCAAGTTAGAGAACCTGAAAAAAAATCTGGATAGTTCTGAACAGAAGCTGGTTGCTTATCGAAATAGAGAAAATTTATTAGATGTCCGAGGGGTAGAAACCTTAGCCGTTAGAGAATTAGATGATGTATCAAATAAACTCAGTATAGCCCGCCAGGAAAGAGTAGAGATTGAATCGGTTTATATGCAGATCGAAGAAATTAGCAAACCTACGATCCAACAATATGAATCTATTCCTGAGGTTTTTGATAGCTCAGTTGCACAAAGAGCAAAAGATATTGTTGTTGCTGCCCAGACCCGAGTTATAGAATTAAGTAAGCGTTATGGGCAAAAACACCCTGAAATGCAGGTGGCCATGGCAAATTATAAAAAAGCCAGAATTAACTATGCCAAGGTTATTAAAAATATTATTAAACGTATTAAAAAACAATATCTTATTGCAAAATCTAATGAACGACGATTAAACCAGGAACTTTCCAGAACAAAATCTGAAATTCGCAATATCAATAAAAAAAGTTATAAGCTTAATGAACTGGAACGTGAAGTTGATGCGAATAGACAATTATACGAAACCTTTTTAAAACGTTTTAAAGAAACGAATGAAACCAAAGGATTAGATTCTGCTAATGCGCGTATTATTGATACCGCTTTTGTATCTAAAGATCCTATTAAACCAAAGAAAAAACTTATGGTGATTGTGACCTTTATTTTTAGCATGGTATTAGGCCTTGTGTATGCTTTTGTGTCAGAGGCTTTAAATAGAACTTTTAGAAGTCCTGGTGATATAGAGAGTAGGTTAAGTATTCCTTTATTGGGTGTTTTACCGCAAACAAAAAATAAAAGTGTAGATAAAGAAAAGGGTAGTTTATTACTGCCTTTTATTGATGATAATCACTCTGCTTATGCAGAATCTATACGTACTATTAGAAGTTCTATGATTTTGTCTAATCTGGATAGTCAAAGTAAAATAATTCTAGTCACTTCGTCGGTGCCTGATGAAGGTAAAACAACCTTTTCTCTAAATCTGGCTATAGCCTTTGGTCAAACAGAAAAAGTATTATTAATTGATGTGGATTTGCGAAAACCTTCGCTTGCAAAAATGTGTGATATTAATGCAAGTTATGGTTTAATTAATATTATTAGCGGCGATTCTGATGCTGAAAATACCATTCACCGATATGAAAAATGGTCAGTAGATATTTTACCTGCAGGTAAAATATTACATAACCCACAAGAACTTTTGGGCAGTAAAAAATTTGCTCAAATGTTAGCAGATCTTAGTAAGGAGTATGACAGAATAATTTTGGACTCCGCCCCAGTCCTTGCAGTGGCAGATGCCTTAGTTTTATCTCAATATGCTAATGAAGTTGTTTATATAGTTAAATCTGACGCAACAACCGTTAATCTGGTTCGCTCCGGGGTTGATAAATTAAAGAATCTAAATGTCAGTATTACAGGCGGAGTATTGAGCCATTTTAATACCAAAAACACCTCAAAATTTTCTAATGGTGGATATTATGAAAGTTACTATCATGACTATGGTTATAACTCATAAGTCTATATAGGATTTATTTATAGCTTTAAAATATTCAGTGTGCAGTTATTGTATCTCAATTACTCTAGGTTGGTAATCTGCCGCTTTTAAAGTAGGGCGTAACCAGCCAACAATAAATCCCATTGCCGAAAAACTATTATCTATAAAAAATAATAGCGTATCAAAAAAATCTTTTTTCCATATTGCGCGTGCTAAAAATAGGCTGATAAAAGGAATAAGCCAGATCAGGAAATACAATAGGGTGGCATGATAAAAACTGACTATAAGGGCAATAATCCCGCATAAATAAATAGGTATTAAGGCTAAGGCACGTTTAAATATATCCAAGTAGTGACTGCGAAAAGGATTGTGCCATAACAAGCGTAATACCTGTCCTAAAGCAATATATCTGCCAGTAGTCCAGTCCCTTTTAATAGATTTTAATGTAATTCCAGAAGCATTTTCCTGGCTATAATAGCCGTCAGTGCAATGAATAGTCATTTTTTGCTCAATACGTTGTAAATAGAAACCGGCAGCAGAAATTCGAAAACCTAACTCCAACTCTTCTTCATTGCATAAATAAGGTTGAAAATTACCAATATCAGGATCAACTAAAACGCAGTAGCGGTATAATACTGCACCGCCTAAGTGGGTTGTGTTACCAAAATAACTATATCCCATGCCTTCACAAAGACCGGCAACCGCTGCAAGTTTAGGATCTTTATCCATTAGTGGCATGGCTGCTGAGAACCAGTTTTTATCCAGTAACATATCTCCATCCAGAAAAAAAACATAATCACCAGTACAATATCTAAAACCAATATGTCGTCCAGCAGCAGGAGACATATAATATTCTGCTTGGATTTGCACTATTTTAATGGGGAATTTTTTAGCTATATTGATAGTATTGTCAGTACTTGCTGAGTCCACTAAAATAATTTCAGTAACAGTTTCTTTTTTTGTGGCTAATAGAACAGATTCAATGGTATTTTTAATATGTTTTTCTTCATTTTTACAAATAATAACAATTGATAATGTGGACATAATAAAGTACCTTAAATCTTTTAAATAACTACATAGTAGTAAATTATAACAATAATGAATAATAAAATACTAAAAAACTGGTCAGTGTTAACCATTTCTAACTTGCTGGGGCAGGTATTAGGAATGTTTGCAACTATATTTGTTGCCCGAGCCTTACTTCCAACTGAGTATGGTTATTATTCTTTGGTTATGATTTATGCAGATATGGGATTGATAGTTGCTGCATTAGGGATGCGACAGATTCTTATTCGTGAATTATCACGTAAGCCACAATTTGCACGTCAATACCTTAAAACCATATCCTTATACCAGTTTTTGGTTTCTGTCCCTGTTATTATTTTTATTGTTATTCATTCGTATTTTTCTAATCAAAGTTTATTTGAAGTATCCGGTGCATCTATTGGATTAATGTATTGTTTACTTATGTGGCAGATGTTTAGTGGCATAGCATTTAGTCATGAAGAATTTATTTTACCTGCTTTATTGAGTTTATCGGAGCGTATGTTATGGCTTTTTTTATTATGGCTTGCTCCTTCACAGTGGTTAACCTTAAGTAATATTGCATTTTTATTTGTTTCTATTCAGCTTTTAAAAAGTGCAATATTGATGATTCTAGTGTATAAAAAAGGCTATATTGCCCAAACTATTGAAAAAAGTAGTCAAAACTTGATAAAAATAGCAGCTCCAATCTATTGGGTAGAGCTACTGGTTATTGTTACGGATCACTTGCCTATTTTATTTTTATCGTCAAATAGTCCTGCTGAACAAGTGGGGTATTTTTCTGCCAGTTTAAAACTTATTTTACCCATTGAAACTATGATTGCAACTCTGATGGCAGTGATCATGCCAAGTCTATCTAAGGCGCATGGTGATGATGTTCTTTTTAAAAAAATGGTCAGCAATTCGGTTATTGCGATTATTGTTATTGGGATTGTAATTTCATTTATCACTACCTTATTAAGTGATGAAATTATTTACCTGATTTTTGGAGAAAATTATCAGGCAGCTGCAATAGTATTAAAATATCAAATTTGGTTTGCCATTCTGGTAGCTGTTTTAGATTTTATGGGAACTGCACTTATTGCCTCCAATAACCAGTTAAAACTTGGAGTTATCTCTACCATTGCTGCTGCTATTTCCTTACCTATTATGTGGTACTCCTCATATTATGGTGCAGAAGGGCTGGCAATAGGTTTTTTAATTGTTGGAGTTTTTAATGTTATCTATTGGTGGCCATATTTTCAGCGGCTTCATGGTAAACCTTTTTCCAGGACTTTAACTTTATACCTTAGTATGGCATTATTAATCAGCTATTTAAGTGCCAATTATATAGCTGTTTCAGTTCATTTATATGTAAAAATACCAATAGTGCTTATGCTCATTGGAGCATTTTCTTATTACCTGTATAAAATGTATTTTATTAAAAAAAGACAATAATTGAGAGATATCAGGAAATCAAATGACTCATGCAATTATGCTTGGTTTAGGAATAGCATTATTTTTTCTCACCAGAAGATTATTTTATAAAAATACAGAATTATTCATCTGTTTACTCATTCCTATCAATTATGAATTTTTTCATTTATTACCTAGGATTGGGCAATATGATAACTATCGTGAAGCCTTATTAGTTGTACTTATTCTTAACCTGATTGAATACTTTTTTCTTCGTCCAATTACCATGGGTAAGCAAATTAACCCATACCAAAGTAGAATGTTTTCACATTTTATTAATGCTTATTTACTGATGGTTTTTATTGGTGTTATTAACTCCTTATTTTGGGGGCAACCTTTAATTCTAGCTTTGATGGAAGTTAAATTTCATCTTACTATCTTAGTATTTTTCCTTATTGCCTATAGGGATTTTGATGTAAATAAATTTTTTAATTATTTATTTATTATGATGGGGATCTTTGGTGTTATTTTAATCGTTCAGTATGCCTTATATGAGCAGATTAAAATATTCTATTTTTATAAGGATACCGATACTCATGTGCGAGGCTTAGAAGAGATAAGAGGTTTACGTTTAGTTGAAGGCTCTGAAATTATTGCTATCTGCTCTGTTGCAGCATTTTCTAGATACATAGTCACTAAACAAAAGAAATTTTTATTTACCGCTATTTATTTTTTTCTTCTGATTGTGTTTGTAGCTAAATATCGTGCCTATATTGCTACAATACCCGCGACTTATCTAGCTGTATATCTTTTTAATAATGGTATGAACCCCAAAGTATTGATTATGTTTATGGCTTTATTGATACTTATTCCAGTGATTACTCTGGTTGCAATAAATAGCCCATCATTTAGTGATTACCAAATTATTAGAGCCGTTGATAGGGATCTCAAAGGGTTAAAAACAGGAGATGGCGATCTACATATTCGTGTATTAGCCTATCAATACTATTATAACGAGACCATGAAAAAACCGTTGTTAGGACGAGGAGTTTTAAACTTTATGTGGGAAGGTAATAAAACAGGGGATATTATCAAATCAAATGCTCTATTTTTATCCGATATTGGTATATTTCATATTTTTGTAAATTTTGGTTTTATGGGGGTAGTTTATTTGCTGCTACTGTTTATTACCGTCTTTAGTTACGCCTTAAGGTATAAGTTTGAATTAGCGCTATTAGCGTATTTTATATTAGGTTTAGCTTTTGCAGTTGAAATTGATATATTCTTTTACGATTATATGATCTTTATGTTTGGCATTTTCCTTGGATTATTGCAGTGTAATTTATCGAGAATACATCAGCAAAGAGAAATGCAAAAGCAATATATTACATCTCAGGGAGTTAGATAACATGGAAGTAAAAAACACCACCACTACAGCCAATACTCTCGCTAAAAAAAACATTTTATTTCTTAGTATGCACTTGGGACTGGGAGGTTCTGAAGGCCAAACTACCTCTCTATTAAATGGTCTTGATGCAAAGGATTTTAATCTGCATCTGATTTATTTTACTCCTTTTGACTTAGAATCAAACTATATCAATCATACTAATTTAGTTTCATTTCAATGTGTTGAGAAAAAGTCGAAATTTGATTTATCTGCATTTTTTAAAATTAAAGATTTTATTATAAAGAATAATATTGATATTGTTTTTTGTGTGGATGAGTTCCCTTTTTTAATGGGGTTTTTAGCTAGACTTTTATGTAACAAATCCTTTAAATTAATTACCTGTATACATCATACTAAACCCCAGTATGGACTATGGATTAAGTTTAAGGATCTAATATACCACCGCTTATTGAGAAAAAATGATGAAGTTATATTTGTAAGTGAAAACCAAAAAAACTACTGGTTAGAAGAAAATGGAATACCATCAAAGATTAGCACAGTTATTCATAATGGTATAAATGTACAGTTGTTTACTTATGATAATTCTGAACAACAGCGCGCTGATTTAAAAGAGCAAATAGGTTTTGCACAAGACCATTTTATTGTAGGAATTAATGCCGTTCTACGCAAAGGTAAAAGGCATGAAGATTTAATTGATGCAATAAAGCTTTGTCATAAATATAATCTCAAAATTAGTGCTTGTATCATTGGTCAGGGAGTGCAGCGAAAGACTATCAAAAATTATATATTACAACATGAGATGCAAGATTACATTAAAATGGTTGGATTTCAAAAAGATGTTCGCCCTTATATCAAGTTATGTGATTGCATGTGCCTTCCATCTGATTCAGAAGCCTTTTCCATGTCAATATTAGAAGCTATGTGTATGGGAAAAATAGTACTATCAACAGAGGTGGGTGGAGCAAATGAAGTGATTGATGATGGAGTTAATGGTTATTTATTTCAGCCTGGAGATGTAAAGCGTTTAGTTGAATTAATTTTAAGTGTTGCTCAAAATAAAAATAATACTGAGCAGCAAGAGATGCAAATGAAAGCTAAAAAAGTTATTTATGATAATTTTTCAGTGGAAGTTATGGTAAATAAATATAAACTATTTTTTCAATCCTTAACATAAATTAAATGTTAGCATTTTATTATTAAAGGTAATATATGGCTTTACGAAAACTGTTAGAGCAATTTGTATTGTTGCTAAGTTCTATACGATTAATTCCACATCTGATTATTTTTAAATGGCATTCAAATAGCAAAATTATACACTCTGAGGTTATACTCTGGTCTGCTATTGAATTAAATTATAAGCCTCAAAATAGCTATGAAACACTCTATGCTTTTGTGGAATTGATGAGCCAATGCGAACAATTTAGAAACCTTTTTTATTATCGTATGAAGGGTTTTAATAAACTCTTATCTCTATTTTGCAGCCCCATGAATACCTTATATCTTGATACTAAAGATATTGGAGAAGGGCTGTTTATCCAACATGGTTTTGCAACTATGGTGGCAGCTAAAAAAATTGGTATAAACTGTTGGATTAATCAACAAGTTACCATCGGTTTTACCAGTGAAATGGATTATCCTACAATTGGAGATAATGTAACTATAAATGCAGGTGCAAAAGTACTTGGAAATGTAAAAATAGGAAATAATGTCATTATCGGAGCAAATGCTGTAGTTGTTAAAGATGTCCCTGAAAACTGTACTGTTGTTGGTGTTCCTGCCTATATTATCCGCAAAGATGGACTAAAGGTTAACGAAGCTCTCTGAACTATTGCTAAATAATTTAAGTGGTTATTATGAATTGGACTTTTAATATTACTCTGGATATAAATAAAATTAAATTTATCATAGTCTCTTTTTTAATTGTTTTATCAAACGCTTGCTTAGCTGTATCCATAGATAAGGGACATGATTTAGAGCAACTTCGTGGTGCAATGGTCGGACAAATTATTACAAAAAAGGATATTTATAATTTTGCTCAGAATTGGAATGCTAATCATATCCGCTGGGCTTTATATTGGGATGGCTCAAGTTATTGGGACAAAAATAATGCATGGGATGACTTTAGTAAAGTAACCGATCTCTTAGTTTATAGAAAATGGCTAAATTATGAGTTAGATAACCTGGACAGCGTATTAGGATATTTTGAACAGCTGGGCATTAAGGTTTTAATTGATTTACATACTCCTCCCGGAGGCAGGGCTGAGGATGAAGTGAACCGGGTTTTTCGTGAGCAAAAATATCTGGATGAATTTTATAAACTATGGAAAGATATTGCTGTACGTTACAAGGGACGAGAAGTCATTTGGGGTTATGAACTACTAAATGAACCTGTGCAAGGACGTTCATCTAAGGTTAAAACAGCATTATGGCATAAAATAGCAACACAGGCTGCAACTTTAATTAGAGCTGTAGATAGTGAACATATTATTGTTTTTGAACCTTCACCCTGGGCTAAGCCCAGTGCTTTTAAACATTTAAAACCTCTTGATGTTGCAGGCATAGTATACAGCTTTCACCTCTACGAGCCACATCCTTTTTCACACCAGGGAGTTGAAGATCATGGTCCTATAGGGCTAACTTATCCAGGGCAAATTGATGGCGAGTTATGGAATAAAAATCGCCTAAAAGAAGAAGTGCAAGCTGTTGTTGATTTTCAAAATAAATATAAATTAGCGATATATATTGGTGAATTCAGTAGTGTACGCTGGACTCCAGATGATAGCGCCTATCGTTATATGAAAGATAGTATCGAAATATTTGAAGAGAATAATTGGGACTGGGCCTACCATGCCTATAGAGATGATGATGATAATAGAAGTTGGAGTGTGGAACATGATAATAAACGTTCAAATCTAATAAAAACTACAAAACCTACTACTCGTCAAAAATTATTACAGTCGTGGTTTAAACATAATAAAAAAGCACATTATGACTTATCTGATTAATAATTATTCAAAAATATTTACCCCTGATTTATGCTCTAAAGGTTATTTAAATGATTAAACTATTTCATGATTTTTTAAAACTTTTTTTTAGTTCAAGCGGTGTTTTGTTATGCTTTTCTATTTTACCAATAACTGCCATTGCTATTGAAAATATTAATAAGCAACATAACCTTGGTCAGCTCAGAGGAGCCATGGTGGGACCAAATATAGTTGAAGCTGATTTTGAAATTTTAGCTAAGCAATGGAAAACAAACCATATTCGCTGGATTATAAGTTGGGAGGACTCTGATTATTGGGATAAAAATAATCTTTGGCATCGGTTTTCTGATACGACTAATATTTCCTTGTATTGGGACTTATTAGATGCTGAACTGGATAAATTAGACCGTGTTTTAGACTATGCGCGTAATAACGGATTGGTAGTTTTAATTGATTTACACACTTCCCCTGGAGGGCGTGACTCAAGTGATGTAAACCTTATTTTCAAACAGCAAAAATATTTAGATGAATACTATGAAGTGTGGAAAGTTATCAGTGAACGTTACAAGGGAAATACCACTGTATGGGGATATGATCTACTGAATGAGCCTATTGAGCAGCAAAATAGTAATGCAACAGATTCCTGGGCTGAAATTGCTACTGAAGCTGCTAATCGTATTCGGGCAATAGACAGTGAAGCGGCAATAATATATGAGCCCGCTCCATGGTCTTTTCCTAGTGCGTTTAATAATTTAGAACCCCTTGATGTTGACGGTGTAGTATATAGCTTTCACCTTTACTTCCCACATGCCTTTACTCATCAGGGAGTTCGTGATCATGGCCCAAGAGGGGTGAGTTACCCTGCTTTTATTGATGGGGAGCTCTGGAATAAGGAACGACTTATAAAAGCAGTTCAGCCTGTTGTTGATTTTCAGAATAAATACTCTGTTCCAATTTATATTGGTGAATTTGGTGCGGTACGTTGGGGAGTAGGGAATAGTTCATACCAATATATGAAGGACAGCATTGAAATATTTGAAGACAATAATTGGGACTGGAGTTACCATGCCTATAAAGACGGTGATGATAAATTTGCCTGGAGTGTAGAACATGGAAATAATTACAATGACTTGAGAGAAAGCTCTACTATAACAGAGCGTAAAAAATTATTACTTTTCTGGTTTGAAAAAAATAAACAGGCCAACTTTTTATATTCTATTTATCCGGATCAAAATAGTCATCTTTATTTTGACAGAGATGTTATGCTTGCCTGTAATTTAGCGGTTATTTTTGATGATCAAAGCAAGGCCGGTAAGATTTTTTATGATGTTGTCTGGGGCTTAGATACCCGCCTGGGTATTTTAAATCCAGTTTCTGCAATACCAGCAGAAAATAATTGCAATCGTAATTTACTGCCTGCATTTATTCCTGCAATTGATAATGCAGGTTATAGCGCCTTTTTTGATCAGCAAAAAAATACCATCTTAGCTGATAATATTACTTTAAGAACATGTACAGTGGATGTGAAATTTCCTGAAAATAATGGTCTTAGAGCAGAAACTAATATTGATATAGATTGGTACTTTAATAAATCAAATGGCTCATGGAACTACTATTTTACCTCCGCTACAGATGTTAATTGTCTTAATAAACCTACACCCCAATTATAAAATTTACTCCCTCAATTTGTGCCAAATATAGCTTTTATTAAGAGAAAATACAGACTTTATTATTTCTGATTAGAGCCTCAATCATGTATTATATAAACTCAATCTGCTTGAATCAAAATGCTTGGTACATTTTCTGGTATTGCGGGCATATAGATAATAATAAAAACAACAATACTATGAAACAAAAAATCAAAGTAGGCCTATTACTTAACTCATATGAAATCGAGACCTGGGCTTATATTGCAATCAAAAGGGTTTTTCAATCGGCAAATACTGATATTGATCTGGTGATAATAAATGATCACCAAAAAACAGCCAGTAAGCCTGCACAGCCACCAAAAATAGTTTACCGTTTATTTGATAGTGTAGATAAACTACTGAATAAAAACTATTTTGGCTATAAAAAACCAAAATCTATCCAGCGTTTATTAACTGCTATTAAAACCATAAATATAGATTGTGCTATTAATCAGCTTGATCTACAGCAAATTAACGATAACAAGCTCGATATATTAATCAATCTTAATTCTGGAGTGCTTACCGGTGATATTTTGGATGTGGCAAAATACGGAGTCTGGAGCTATCAATTTGGAGATATAAATTTTAATCGAGGAGAATTAGTTGGTTTTTGGGAGGCGATGACTTGCCAGCCTGCAATTGGGGTGAATATAAAGAGGTTAGAGTCTAAACATTTGCCCGAGCAGATCCTTTATCAATCCTCCGTGGTTTCAGAAGAATTTAAGCCATCACCGAATAAATCCCAATTGCATTATTTAGCTGCTGGATTTTTATCGCGACAAATTGATTTATTATATAATCTGGGAGAGAAACTTTTTTTTCTACAGGTAAATAAATACAACAATGAGATCAACTATTTATCCTACCCCGATTTTAAACAACCCGATAATTTTGAAGCTATGCTATTGTTTGGAAAATACCTGTTTAATACGGGTATAAGAATAATCAGGCGTTTATTTTATTATGAGCACTGGTATCTTTTTTATAATCTTAATCCAAAAACATCCGATGTATTAAATCAATACCAAAAATTAATGCCAGCAAAAGATCGCTTCTGGGCAGATCCTTTTGTTATTTATACACAGGAAAAGTATTATATTTTTTTTGAAGAGCTAATGTATGGTACTAACCGGGCACACCTCAGCGTTATTGAAATGGATACTGATGGAAAATGCAGTGAAGCAACTATAATATTAAAAAAAGATTATCATTTATCTTATCCATTTATTTTTGAGTATGAAAATAAGTTTTATATGATTCCTGAATCGATAGAAAATAAAACGATTGAATTGTATGAATGTACCGATTTTCCTATGCAATGGAAGTTTAAAATGAATCTAATGGAAGATATTTGTGCGGTGGATAGCACCTTATTTTTTAAAGATAATAAATGGTGGTTATTTACTGCTATGGAGGATGTGAAAGGTTCATCTACAGGCAATGAATTATTTTTATTTTGGGCTGATACGCCATTTACGCAACATTGGACTTCCCATCCGCTTAACCCCGTTGTTTCAAGTGTTAAAACCGCTAGACCAGCAGGTAAAATCTATATCAAAAATAATAAAATCTATCGACCATCTCAAGATTGTTCGCTACGTTATGGACATTACACCAATATTAATGAAATAACTGAATTAACAGAAACAACATATAGTGAAAAACTGGTAAATCGTATTACACCCAATTGGGACAAAGAAGTTATAGGCACGCATACCTTAAATGCAGATAAGAATATGACAATTGTTGATGCATATTATTCTCGCCGCAAATATTTTAATAAATAATAATTATTCTAATGGCACGATTAAGATATTGTAAAGAAAATATAAAACGCAGCTTATTACACCAGTTGCAGCGAGTTTTATATGTTACCGGGTGTACTAGATTACATAACCATATGGTAAGGCCTGAGGGCGCTATTATCCTTATGTATCATAGTATTGTAGATGATAATATTGCTCCCTTTATTCATCCTGGCTATAGTATTTCTATGAGTGTTTTTGAGCAACAGATGCAGCTTTTAAAAAATCAATACAATGTTATTGATATGGCAAGTCTAGTTAAAAAAATTGATAATAATGAAAAAATATCCGCTAAAACAGTAGTTATTACATTTGATGATGGATATTTAAATAATCTTCAAATTGCTGCTCCAATTCTTGAAAAATACCAGCTTCCCGCTACTTTATTTCTTTGTACTGCCTATGTTTCTCGTGCCGAATCACAATGGGTTGATCAATTGCATAGCATGTTACAGTTTAGAAGTTGTGAAAAAATAAACTGGCAAGATAACTCCAGCTTTAATTTGCAAAAGGATAATGACTTTTGTGCATTTTTTTCACTTATAAGCAGCCAGTTATTGATTGCAGAAACAGAACAAAGGAAGCAATTATTAAGTCAGCTATGGGATAAACTACAACCCACTAGGGAAATACCCAAGCTAACTATGAACTGGGATGGTGTTCGAGATTTAAAACAGCGCTATCCTCTATTTGAACTAGCACTACATACCCATGAGCATATGGATTTGACCCGGCTTAGCAGTACGCAACTAGAACAAGAATTATTGGATTGTATTCAGACTTTTGAACAACAGCTTGGATTTAAGGCACAGTTTTTCTCTTATCCCTATGGGCGGTATAATCCATATATTGTAAAAAAAATTGAGCAGTTAGGGCTTAAATCGGCAGTTATTACTGGACCAACAGAAGCAATTACAGCTAAAACTAACAAATTTATGCTATCGCGTTATGAGGTAACTGATTCGATGTTAGATTTAAAATTATGGCTAAGCGGCTCTTTTCCAAAACTTCCCAGGTTATTATTTAAAAGGGTTTATCCATAAATTGATGCAAATAAAGAATTAAAAAAATTATGAAAATTGCAATGATAGGCCAAAAGGGCATTCCTGCTGTTTGTGGTGGTGTAGAAAAACATGTTGAAGATATTTCTGTACGCTTGGTAAAACTAGGGCATGAAGTGGTAGTGTATACCCGTAAAAGCCATACTCAGGATGCCTCTAAAGGTCATCAGGGAGTAACTTTAATTAGTCTTCCAGGTATTTTTACCAAACATCTTGATACCATAAGTTATGCTTTTCTGGCAACTCTACATGTGATATTTGATCGCCGGGTAGATCTTGTACACTATCATGCTATTGGCCCTTCATTAATGATCCCTCTTATTAGAATATTTCGACCCTTTTTACCCGTAATTGCTACCCACCATAGTCGCGACTATTTACATGGAAAATGGGGGAAACTTGCTCGAACTATGTTACAAATGGGAGAGTGGTTTCAGGCACATTTTGCTCATACCATTTTAGCTGTTTCTAAAACTAATCAACAATTTTTAGCAAAAAAATATCAGCGTGAAATTAAATATTTACCCAATGGGGTTGCTATTGTAGATAAAGATCAAAATCCTCTACCAGAGGAACTGAATTTGGAAAACAACAACTATTTTTTAATGGTTGCCAGATTAATACCCGTTAAATGTATACCTGATGTAATTACCGCGTATCAAAAACTAGATACTGATAAACTTTTGGTTATTGCTGGTGACTCCAGCTTTACTGATGAGTATGCTCAGAAAATTAGAGAAATGAGTAAGGCAAATCCTAATATTCGTTTTATTGGTCGTCAGCCCCCAGAAGTTATTTCTATTTTATATAGTAATGCATATCTATTTATTCTTGCATCATCCATTGAAGGATTATCAATAGCTTTATTAGAAGCAATGTCTTATGAATGTGCTTGTTTAGTCAGTGATATTGCTGCAAATATCGAAGCGGTAGGTGAACAAGGCTTAACGTTTAAACAGGGTGATTGTGATGATTTAGAAGCACGTTTTAAGTATCTATTAGAGCATAAAAAAGAGTTACAATTAAATCAACTGTACAGTAAAGAACGTATAAAGCAATATTTTGACTGGACAATTATTATTAAACAAATGGAACAGGTTTATTTAAAAACAATAAAAGGTTAAATAAAAGTGAGAAAACTGAGTAAATTTTTTAATCGATTATTTTGCCATGATAAATGGGTAATTGGTGTTAGCTCAATGAATTATTCTGACCTGATAGAAGAGGGTAAAATAACTACTCCAATAAATTGGCTGGAAGCAAAATTTGGTGAGTATATTGCCGATCCATTTATTTTTAAATATCAGCAGGATTATTATCTATTTTATGAATTATTTAGTTATATTGCCGGAGATGCAAAAATTGCTGTAACAAAAATAGTAAAAAAAAATCAGCAATGGCAAATGCAAACCAGCCAGATAATTCTGGATGAACCTTTTCATCAATCCTATCCCTTTGTTTTTGAATTTGAAGATAAAATATATTGCATACCAGAGCAATCAGAAGGAAATTGTGTAAAATTATTTCAGGCGACAGAATTTCCTTATCAATGGCAATTAAAATCGGTTTTAATTGAAGGTTTTCCTATAGTTGACCCCACCATCTTTCAACATCATGGACTTTGGTGGTTATTAGCAACCAAAGCAAATGGAGAACAAGATAGCCATTTGTATGCATGGTATGCTGATAATTTGGAGGGACCATGGCTGATGCATAAGAATAATCCTATTAAAATAGGCTTTGGAGAAACACGGCCCGCTGGAAATCCATTTAAAATTGACTCAGGTTTTTACCGTCCCGTTCAGGGTTTTAAACAACGTTATGGAGACAGTTTACTTATCTATAAAATTAATGAACTCAGCATTGAATCTTTTAATGAAACGATCGCTCTAGACTTAGCCCCGTTTAAAGAATATCCTTATGGTTTGCATCATATTTCTATAAATTCAGAGGTTGCTGTTTTTGATGCTAAGCGTTATGCCAACTTATTTGAAATAGCTATTAAATTTATTGGTATTATCATACGTAAGTTGAGGAAAAGATAGGAAATTTTTTGGTATTATATTTTTATGCAACATAACAAACTAAAAATTGGCTTATTCTTAGATAATGAACTGGTCTCAGCCTGGAAATATCATGCAATTGAACGATTGCTAAAATCTGATTTTTGCGAATTTGTTCTAAGTATTTTTTGTGCTGATAAAAGTGTAGCATCAAACAATAATTCAATTGCTTATCACTGGTTTGACCGCCTGGATCGTTTTATATTTCACCCCAAACCTGATGCCTTTGCTAAAAAAAATATAAGAACTTTAATTAATTCATACCCTCAATTAACCATTAAGCCTATTAGTAAGGATGAATTTATTAGTTTTAATGTTGAAGATCTTGCAAATATTAGAGCAGCTAAAGTAGATATTTTTATTAAATTTGGTTTTGGAGTTTTACATAAAAGTATCGATAAATTTTCAAAATATGGTGTCTGGTGTATTTTTCATAGTGATGAGAGTGAACTAAAAGCAGGACATGCGGGCTTTGGGAAGTATTCTGATCATACACGGGAAACAAAAGCGAGTCTTAATATTTTGTCTACCGAAGAGGGGCCAGAACTCACTTTAGAAAATACGAGTTATAGAACTAATCCCTATTCTCCAACTTTAAATCGTCACCACTATTATTGGCAAAGCTCTTTTTTTTTATTTAGACAAATTCAAAAACTATATCAGTTGGGTGAGCAAGTATTTTTTTATATGCATAAAAAAAAGCAGCAGCCAATTGAAACGGATACAACCAGATTACTTGTCTCAGCTGACAATGTGCAATGCCTGTATTTACTCACGTGTTTTATTAAAAGATTAGCATACCGAGTTTTTCAAAGATTATTCTATCAAGACCATTGGTTTCTTCTTTATCAATTAGGTTCCACTGACAAACTTTTGATTGAAGAATTTAAAGTTATGATGCCTCCCAAAAATAAACTTTGGGCTGATCCTCATCTGGTATTCGAAAACAATCGCTATTATATTTTTTTAGAAGAGTTAGAGTATGTAAATAATAAAGGTTATCTCAGTGTTATTGAAATGGATTTAAAAGGGAACTATAAAGCCCCTGTTAAAATTATTGAAACACCCCAGCATTTATCCTATCCCTTTATTTTTAAAGTGGAAGGCAATTATTATATGATCCCTGAATCACAGGAGAATAAACAAATAGATCTGTATCAATGCCGTTCATTTCCTTATCAATGGGAGTTTAAAAAAACCTTAATGAAAAATGTCAGAGCAGCTGATAGCACTTTAATTTTTTATAATAAAAAGTGGTGGTTATTTACTGCTATTGCAGTCAGTAGTGAGTTTACAGAATACAATGAATATTCTTTTGATAGTGAATTATTTCTATTTTATGCGGATGATTTTTGTACTGATCAATGGCAGGCTCACCCATTAAATCCAATTGTTAGTGATGTAAAAAATGCTCGGCCAGCGGGTAAACTATTTTATAAAAATAATAAATTGTACCGACCAGCGCAGGATTGTTCGGTTATATATGGTTATGCAACCAACTTTAATGAGATTAGCATTTTATCTGAAACAGATTATAAAGAAGAGAGTATTTCATCCATTACGCCTGATTGGCATGAGTCTATAAAAGGCACACATACCTATAGTCAAGAGGGTGAACTGACCATTATCGATGCATTCCATTATCGCTCAAAGTACTTTTTCTAGGTTTAATAGCTTTATTTAAGTCCTTATTATATCAAACATTAAGTCTTCTAAGCGCTGAATATGCTTCTTACGTGAGGCAAATTCTGTTACCCAATTTCTTGCCTGCATTGCAGAATTTTCTTTATCTAGTTTAGAAGCTTTTATTAATCCCTCTAATAAACCTTGTGGATCATTAGGTGGGACTATAATACCGTTAATATTATCTTGAATAGATTCAGGTATACCCCCGATATTTGTTCCAACTACGGGAATGCTACAAGCTAGAGATTCTAGAGTTGCCATGGGGCCATTTTCATAACATTCAGAAGGCAATACAGAAAAGTGGGCCTTAGATAAGGCTTGTCGTAGAGCATCAATATTTAAGGCACCTGCCATGCGGACGGTTTGTAATTTTAATTTTTTTATATAGGCTTTTACTTCTTCTTCCTGAGGGCCAGAACCTGCAATAACTAAATTAATGGGAGCCAGAGTTATTGTTCCTAACTGATGACCTGTTTCCCATAGTTTTTGCGCATCCAAAAGAGTTAATAAGCCTTTCTCCTTAGATATCCGCCCAAAATACAGATAGTTATCCTTGATAGATTTGGGATCCAGATGGTTGGGATTCCAATGATCTAAATCTACAAAATTAGGTAAATGTATCAACTTTTCTTGTGGATAACCCCAGCTAATATATTTATCACGAATAAAACGACTGGGGCATAAAAACAGATCCACATTGTTTATATATAAACCGCGTTTTTGCTGATGTAAGGTTTCTATACTGGATAAAATGGAAGCAATAGTGGAATTTTTAACACACTTATAACGAATAGCATTATAAACTTTGCTATCCTTGCATTCTTCACAGCCTCTATTATCTCTTAGCATATGCATTTCAGGACATAATAAACGCATATCATGTAAGGTCATAATAATAGGCACTTTATATTTTTTTAATACAGGAATAATAGACGGTGTTAAATGGTGATAGATGTTATGTAAGTGCGCAATATCTGGTTTAGTTTCAATAATTAACTGTTCAATATTTGTTGCTGCTTCAGTATTCCAGATAAAAGAAATGGCAGCACTAATAGCATCAAGCGAAAAACGGGGACTACTATAATCATGTGCTTTAACAAAAAAATGTTGCCAAGTGTTTTTTTGTACAAATTCATCATTAGTAGCAAAGGGGATAATCTCCCAGCCTTTTTTTTCCAAGCTTTCAACTTCTTGAACTATGTAGCGACCAACACCACCAGCGGGGCCTTTATCATGATAATATTTATTGATAAGTAATAGTTTATGGCTCATCTAAAATCCTTTGGAGGTTTTATTTTAATAAAAACTGTCTTATTTTCAGTTGAATGCTTTTGGGCACATTGCTTTTAACCCAGCTGATTAAGGAGGCTTTAATTTTTTGAAATAGATTGTAGGACTGGCTGTTAAAATTGCGTTTAGTAATAAGTAAATTGATATTTTTACGTTTAAGATTTGTCCAGGCATCTTTATAACTATGTATGCCACGTAAAAAATCGAACTCCACTTTATGTTGTTGTAAAGCTTGTTCAATACTATAACCCATTAATACTCGCCCAATGCTATAGGCGTTGTATTGGGGATCAAAAGCGGTATTGTAATAATAAACTTTATTAGCATAAATATAGTTATAAATAACAGCAATAATTTCACCATCTACTTCAAGATAAGATAAATCCAGGTAGTTTTTCTCTAAAAACTTATAGCTGATTTGTAAATGAAAATCTAAAAAATGGTGATCACTAAAGCTTGATTTTTTACCTTTTTTATTCCATCTTTGAGGATTAAATTTGGCTAATTTTTGTAAAACACGTTGTACCTGCTGCTGATTTTTACAGGTTTTATATGTTCCTTTTAATTTAGTTTCAAATTTACGCCGTTTACTTCGTGTTTGCTGGCGAAAATTTTTACTTTTTTGTGCTAGAAAATCATCCCATGTGCCATTTAAAATAATATAAGGGCAGTGTTCCCCAGACGTTTTATGCAGCTGATATTTATTTTCAAAACTATCAATGGCTAATAAGTGGGTTGGACTATGCTGTGGTAAATCTTCTAGGGAAAGAATATCCCAATCTTGCTTATGGTTTAATAAATAATTAAAAATGGCCTTATTTACGGCTTGTTCCTTATTCTTTAAACAGACAAACTCTATATGATCCGCTGAAATATCAGATGAATTAATAAAACTGAGGATTGTAACTTTACCCAGAGGCCAGTTTTTTAGTTGTAACATAAGAGGGGCAAAACCAATAATTTCTTGCTCTTCTTCTGCAATAAGAAAATAACTTTGATCTACAAGCTCAGAAGCCTCTAACCAGGTAGTTAACCACATAGGAGTTAAAAAAATATTATTTTGTGATGAATTATTTAATAGTTGATTAAGCCTGGGTGAAAGTTTTATAAACGTATTAAAGTCTATTTTTTTTATATGTATCATTATTGGTATTTAAAAACTCTTTATTCAGTTCTGTTCTACTTTTTAGCAATAAGTGCAATTATCTGGAAGGATAAAATAACTAAATATAGTGTTTTACTTATAATAGATCGGGGTTGGGATTTTTCTTTAATTGTGTTACTAACATTTTCTAAATTTTTAATATAAAAAAATGACTGTGTATTATCTTTGATTGCTTCTTTATGATAAGACTCGCGATTAAAAAAATTTTCAGCTCCAGCATGGGAAGCATTAAATAGATGAATAATTATACCTACTTTGTCATAACCATTTTCTATTGCATATTCTTCTAAGTGATGAATTAGTAAACGCCCATGTCCTTTGGAACGAAACTCAGGATCGGTACCTAAAAAATCATACCAGAGTGTTTTTTCCTCTCCACTTAAGCCAAAAAAACAGAACCCGGTAATATTTCCCTCAACTATAACAACAAAACATTCATGACTTTGTGAAGTTATTAAGTACCGAGCTAATTTATAGTCTATAGTGGTTGGCAAAGTTTTAATTATGGCAAAAAATAATTTACCTAATTCATTTTGTTTGGGTTTTCTTATTATTACTTGTGTTTCTGGCTGAGACATGAATTACGCTCCAGTTTTGTTCTTATTTTTTTAAGTAAGGGTAAAAGTAAAAAAAATAATTTTGCCATAAATCCGGACAAGGATGCTTTAAAAATAATATGCCTATACAGGATAACAGAATCACTTTTCCATTTTTCTGCCCAACGAGGGGCTGTTACGGTACTTATTTGCTTATTTTTGTGCTGGATTGCCTGTTTGATTGTATGGCTTAAAATAATATTGCCAGGGCCAATAGATTTATAGTCTTGACGGAACCCTATTTTTAGTAAATTTAGTTGCTTACCTATTATTATGCCAATTTGAGTAGCAATTGCCTGATTATTAATTTTTAATATATTAATAAGACAATTATCTGGATATTGGAAATTTTTTGCCAGCTGTTGATAAAATTGAATGGATTGCTGCTTACATTTTATTGCTGTGTGTGTGCCAGACTTCCAACTATCTGCTTCAATATCTAAAAAATCCTGGTAAGCTTGTTCAAACTGCTGTTGTACTTTTTCACTTTCATTTTGATTTTTTGCCTGGCTTAAAAATGTGTGGTAGCTTAACTCACCCTGTTTTTCAGCTTTTCGCTCTAAGCGTTTTAGGTTACGTTTAAATTTAGAGCTGATATGTGCAGTGGTTTTCTCAAAGGTGTTTTCACAGTTAATAAAAGAGCTTGCACCATGTTTAACACAATAGTAATTTTTAATATGCTTATTAGCAAATAATTTATTAGTACACGAATACTCTGGAGTAGCAGAAAAAAATATAACATCCCAGAGTAAATCTTTGTTGTTATTAAGGAATTTGATAAGCTCTTCTAAAACAAAGGGCTGTATAGATTGATGAATTAAGCAATCAGATAGATCCAGTAGTGAGTGAGTTGGAAAACATATTACCTTTAATGATAATCCAAATTTTTTAAGTTGCAGGTATTCTATAGGGATAATACCCAATAGAGTACTTTGCTGATAAATTCCTATGTAATAGAGTTTATTGTTATTTTTTGCATTTGTTTTATTTATCAGAGTTTGTGAAATTGTTTTAAACCAGTCAGGTTTTTGGTAAAAATAAAATTGTTGCTGCTGTTCTCCTAGCTTAGTCCATTGTTGTTCAATTTCTTCAATATTTTGGTGAAGTTTAAATAACAGTTTCAAAGTGTTTCCTAAATTTTAAAAAGGCATGGATTCGCATTTTACCAACTTTTCATAACTTTGTTTCTCTGCCATACTTGCATGTTGATTAAAATATTCTAGTGTATTAGCAAGTGAATTTAGACGGTTAACTTTTTGTAATTGAGTTATTCCACGCTGAAGGTCTAATAATTGCCTAACAATAACTTTTATTTTGTCTTGCGCTTTAACAAGTTCAGCATAGTTTTTTTGGCGTATAATAAATTCTTGTATTTTAGTTGATTGAGTATTTAATAAATTCAGATATTCTTTTGTATTTGGTACTAATATATAGGGCCATTTTTTACTTACTAATTTTGCTATTTGTTGTTGGTGTTTGGAGGTAAATTCTTCAAGTTCTGTTTGGCTTTGCACTAATTGATTTTTTTGCTCTAGTAAATTTTTAACCAAATTATGGATATTCGTAATTTGACCATTCGCATTAAGTTTTAGTTTATTTTTTTGTGCGACTTCCTGAGCAAGTTGTGAATATATGTTGTTGCTTCTAATATGGCTTTTTACCCAGCGAAAATACCAGGGTACCCAGTTAAGTAAAAAACTCTCACTCGTTGAGCGAGGAAGATCTGTACTTATAGCCTGAGTTAAACTATAAAAATGTGCTTCGGTTAAACTTATTTTATGGTCGCTATTTCTATCGGGATTACGGGTTAACTTTTCTCCTGTGCGGGTTTTTCCATCTAAGGCGGCAAAAAAATAGCTACTATAATCACGATAATCTTGTTCATTTATACTGCTTGTACAACCTTCAGATTCTTCATAGGCATCTTCGGCAAAAAAACCGCAACGTGTGGATAAATCCAAAGCCTGGCTTTTATCTGCCTGATGGTAAATTAACCGCTCAAATGCACCTGAAAAACATTGTGGTAAGATAAAACGTACAGGCACTTTATTATCTAATTGTTGTAATATTTCCTCTAATTGAGTGACATAGAGTCGAGTATCTTTCCATAATTTTAAACTATTTTGTGAGGTGTCTCTTTTATTTAAACCGCCATGGCCTTGAAAAATAATTAGAGCGCTATCATCGCTTTTTAGTTTTTTAAAGTCAGCGCTTAAATCTGCGTATAAAAAATTAACTTCGGTGCTTGCATAGACATTGGCTACCCTATGATTGTAAAAACGGATGCTATTGGCTTGTTGGGCTCCAAATACTCTTGCAATAGCAGTTAAATTTTTTATTGAATCTTTATTGTTGATCTGTACTTGCACATCACTATCAGGATCATTTCCATCAGTAAAATAAACTTTAGTTTTTGCATTGGGTTTATATTTACTAATTAGTTGCTGAACCCATTTTGTATTTAGTTCAATTTGTGCCTGTGAATTATCCAATAGTGGCCCGCCACCAATTAGCCAAACATATTCCTTAGCTGAACTTATAGAGCTTATAAAAAACAAACTGATAAAAAGTAGAGTAGATGATCGCATATTAAAACTATCTAAGTTATTTTGTTTATTGTTGCAATGCTCAGGCT
The DNA here is from genome assembly GCA_045047105.1 of Pseudomonadota bacterium. Lineage (GTDB taxonomy): Bacteria > Pseudomonadota > Gammaproteobacteria > GRL18 > GRL18 > JADGAU01. The sequence continues at coordinate 24,892 of JASFYQ010000143.1, forward strand.
AATAAAAATAGCGGTTAGCACTGCAATAGTTAAAGAATAGATGTTAAAGCCTATAAAAAACATGGATAAAGACACGGCTATAAGTATAGGCAGAACCAGTAAAGAACTCAAATATTTATGATTATGCAGAGTAAGAAAATAATATCCAGATATCACTAGTATTAGCAGATAGCTATAAGGCAAAATAGTTAGCCAATCATTTATAAAAGTATTTAATAGACTGTATTTGGAATTAAATAATAAGCGCATATAAAGTGAATTATCGCCCAGGAAGGTATTTTGTAAAAATGTTAATAAAAACCAGCAGGGATATATAAAAAGTGGAACAATACTAATTAGGAATATTTTTTTTATATTTATCATTGCTTACTGCCTCTATTTATATTTAAAAAATTGCTAATAACTTATTCAAATAATGTATCTAGCCAGACTTTTATCGCATCCCAGATTCCTAGAGAGATATCAGGCATTATATCCAGCCCTAATGCCGATTTTATTATATATAATAGACCAATAAATAGAAAAAATAAGGCCGTTAAAAAAAAGCTGAGTAGTAATACTTCTAACCTGCGTATTATTTTGTTTTGATGGCGTTTATTCTCCCTTTTACTTTTTCCAGCAATAAATACTACATAAAATCGTTTAGTGAAAAAAGGAATGGTAAAACGTATATCAACTGGATGCCTTTTCCAGTCACTATCTTTAGAAACTTTAACAATTGCCTTTATTTGCTCATCATTAAAACTCTCTCTTATAGATTTGGGAAACTTTGACATTACCACCTTGGGTTCATCTTCATGAACCTGAGGTTTTTCTGTATATTTTTTATGTAATATAACCATATAATTGTAATTATTGTTGTTTTATTTTTTGAATTCTTTAAATTCAGTATTGAAAAATATAATACCTATATTTGTAATGCATTACAATTGTCTTTAACCGAATCTAGGCTTAGTTAGCCTTTTCATACGATTTAATAATTGAAATATAATCTGGAAGTCCTGTTTGTTGTTGTAGTATTTTAACTGGAAGATAAGCAAATTCTTCTGCACACCAGATTATCATCACATCATCCTGGTTTGAACGTCGGTGTTCAAGCTTGATGGTATTTAAAATACCTAAGGGCGTTGGTAGTTTTTCTTCAGAGATAATGGCGAATGAATATTGTTTGAGCCGCCCGCCATCAGCAATTGAAAAATTAAAATAGATTTCATTTTGAGGGGGATAACTCAGTGGAATATTACTTTGCTGTAGTGCTAGCATTAAGGCCAATTGAGATGATAAGCGATCCTGAACCTGATCAACGCTATTCATTTTCCATTTGTTGTTAATATGTTTGTGAAAATTGCTGATTTTATTCTTTGTGTGATCAAATGTAATCTCAATTTCTCTATTATCTTTAAGTCTTTCGCTATGTTGATAAGCATATTTTAGTGGGAAAAGTTGATTATTTTTAATCAAACCCTGGCTATATTCATGTCGATAGGCATCATTGATAAATGCAATCCAGCCAACGGGCACAATAAGTGAGTCGTAGTTATAGTTATTATCGACAAGGCTCAGTGTATTAGTTACTGTTGCCTGTGTTATTGAGAGAGAATAGATCTCATATTTAGCTGTAAACCCACTCAGTTCAGCCTGCGCTAAGTGGGAAAATAGCAGCTGTAGGAAAATTAAGTAGAGGTTAAACGTTTTTCTTTGGCAATCCACTGGATAACCTCCGGATAAGCAATATGTTCTTGTTCAAGTATCCTTGCTGCCAGTTTTTCTTCTGTATCATCTTTTAATACAGCAATTTTAACCTGTTTTAAAATAGGCCCACTATCCAGTTCGGTTGTTACATAATGAATAGTTAAGCCATGTTCTGTCTCACCAGCTTCTAATACCCGTCTATGAGTATGCAAGCCTTTATGCTTGGGTAATAGGGAAGGGTGTATATTAATCATTTTTCCTTGGTAATGATTAATAAATGGCTCAGTTAATATCCGCATAAAACCAGCCATTACTAATAAATCAGGCTGGTATTGATCAATTACTTTGATCATCTGTTGATCAAAAGCTTCTCTATCAGGGAAAAGCGTATGTTCAATAAGCTGAGTTGCAATACCAGCTTGTTGGGCTCGTTGCATGCCATATGCATCATTTTTATTACAAATTACGGCTTTAATACATGCATCTAGTTTGTTGTTTTCTATGGCATCAATAATTGACTGAAGATTGCTCCCACTGCCTGAAATTAATACAACTATATTGAGTTTTTGTGGTAATTTCATATGCATTTTAAATTTCTTTTAACTAATTACAACCTGGGCATCGGCTGGATTTACTAAATTATCTATCTGACCCAGTTGATATACTTGTTCACCACTTGCCTGTAATTCTTTTATAGCCTGCTGTTCATCCTCAGCAGCTATAACAATCACCATTCCAACACCACAATTAAAGGTTCTATACATTTCTGTTTGTTCTATATTTCCAAATTCTTGTAGCCATTTAAATACAGCAGGGAGCTGCCAACTATTTTTATCAATGGCTGCATAGCAATTATTAGGAAGTACTCGAGGAATATTTTCTAATAAGCCACCACCGGTAATATGTGAAATAGCATGCACATCTATTTTTTCAATTAATTTGAGTAAGGATTTAACATAAATTCGAGTAGGCTCTAATAGTGCCCGTCCCAGAGTGGTATTTTCAAAATCCTGACTTAGGTTGGCATTATTGGTTTCAATAATTTTACGAATTAATGAGTAACCATTGGAATGTGGGCCGCTGGATGCCAGGCCTAATAATTTATCCCCTGCTTTAACTTGAGTGCCATCTATAACTTTATCTTTTTCTACAATGCCTACACAAAAACCTGCTAGATCATAATCATCCTGTTGGTACATACCAGGCATTTCAGCTGTTTCACCACCTGTTAAGGCACAGCCAGATAATACACAGCCATCGGCTATTCCTTTAACTACATCAGCAGCTGCATCAACATCTAATTTACCCGTAGCATAATAATCTAGAAAAAATAAAGGTTCACCACCTTGCACTATTAAATCATTTACACACATAGCAACTAAATCTATACCAATCGTATCGTGTTGATTCATTTCAATTGCCAGTTTTAATTTCGTTCCTACACCATCTGTACCTGAAACTAAAACAGGTTGTTTATAGCGATCCAGAGGAATTTCAAATAATGCTCCAAAACCACCTAAACCACCTAGTACTCCTGGTCGCATAGTGGCTTTAGCCAAGGGTTTAATTTTATCGATAAAGGCATTACCCGCATCAATATCAACACCTGCATCTCGGTAGCTTAAAGATTGTTTGCTCACTAATTACTCCTGACTTCTCTCTAATTCAACAACTGCTTTTATTAGTTGTTTCTAATGGTAGCCAAATTTATGTGTGGCTAAAAGGTAAATGAAACCTGTGAATTATACAATATTATTCCAATGAGAGAAATTATTACTTATACTTTGAAAGAACATAATACTCAAATAAAAGTAATTCAATAACTTAACTATTGCTTAGAATATAAGCAATAAAAATTATGGTGTTTTTTCAATTATTATTTGTAATTTGATCAAAAAATGCACTAAAATCTATCTTACAAAAAAATCGCCGATATAAAAATAATGGCCTGCTAACTATACTTTATGTACAACGAAATTTAATGTACAACAAATGAGTAAGGCTGCAAAACTGGCGTGTACAATAAAAACTGAAAGTACATGATTCTCTGTATTAATTCAATATTGTACTTTATCTTAATAGCCTATGGGCTATATTAATCAATTATGTTAAGGAAAATAATAATGGCAGATCTTTTTAGCGATGAGTGGATGAAATCTTTTCAGGAAATCTGGAATCAGGATCCTGAATTAAAAGAGGCATTAGCAGAAATTAGTTTTAACTCTGTAATTGGCTATGGCTTCCCAAGCGATGATCAGGCAGTTGGTTATATTGATGTACAAAATGGGGAAATTGTTGCAGCTGGGTCTTATGATGGACAAGAGCTTAGTTGGGACATTCGAGCAGAGCAGAAAAACTGGGATAAATGGGTAAGTAATGGAATTGGAATGGCTGGTCTGGGTAGTGCTTTTACCTTTGGCAAGTTAAAATTTAAAACAGGTGATTTTAAAGGCATGTTAAAAGATCCTAGAATGGCAGGTCCTTTTATCAAAAGCTTTGGCGCAATGGGCAAAGTTTAAAACGTTATCAAACTAAGTTTTAAATAGTCAGGGCATATTGCATACCTTATTCAACAGCAAGCAAATCTTAGCAGGCTAGTAAATAATTAAGGTAAGCAAAATGCTTTTTTAGGCTACTAAATCTATAATTAATCAAGCGCTTTTTTAATTTATCTGGTGTAGATTTAACTTTTCTTAATTTTCTGGATATTCTTTAATTTCTGCTATCAATTCAAGTTGTTCAATTATCGGCTCTATCTTATGGATAATATCATTTCTATTTAAGGTTTTAACTTTCCCATCTAATTCTTGTAACATGTGATGAAGTTCTGGAGCGCCAATATATTGTATTGCCCCATTGAGTTTATGAATAATTGCTTCTAAAAGATTATAATCACCGATGTGCAAATATTTTTTAATATTATAGTGATATTCTGACAATTGCTGGATAAATACCTCCAGCAAACTAATGGCCAGTTTTTTATTCCCTGCACTAGCTTTGAGAGCACTGTTTAAATCTAGAATGTGTTTTTTATTATGAATTGGCATTGTTAATATTTATAAGTTAATTATACTAATAGCAACTAGATAAGAAACCACATAGATTAGAAAAGCAAATAGATTAGACTTGCGAGATATTAAGAATAATACAATGATCAATCAACAAATACAAACTACAAATTACCCCACTATTGAACAATATATCGGCAATACACCTTTAGTCCGTTTACAGCGCCTGGTAAAGAATCCAAGCAATATTGTATTGGTTAAACTTGAAGGAAATAACCCTGCGGGTTCAGTTAAAGATCGCCCTGCATTAAGCATGATTAATCTGGCGGAAAAAAAGGGTCTAATTAAACCAGGAGATACCTTAATTGAGGCTACCAGCGGAAACACAGGTATTGCTTTGGCTATGGCAGCAGCTATTAAGGGCTATAAAATGATTTTAGTTATGCCCAGTCATATGAGCCTTGAGCGACGTGGTTCTATGAAGGCGTATGGTGCAGAAATTGTGCTTACTCCTCAGGAAGGTAGTATGGAAGCTGCAATAGATAAAGCAAGAGAAATGGAACAGGCTGGTGATGGACTGATTTTAGATCAGTTTTCCAATCAGGATAACCCTCTGTCTCATTATTATGGTACTGCCCCTGAGATTTGGCGAGATACCCAGGGAGAAATTACTCATTTTGTTAGCTCCATGGGAACAACAGGTACTATTATGGGCTGTTCCCAATTTTTTAAAGAAAAATCCAGTAAAATTCAGATTATTGGAGTACAACCTGAAGAAGGCTCTCAGATTCCAGGAATCAGACGTTGGCCAGAGGAGTATTTACCTAAGATTTATGATCCTAAAAATATTGATACTATAATGGATGTTTCTCAACTACAGGCTGAAGAAACTACTCGATTATTAGCCTCCAAAGAAGGTATTTTTTCAGGGATATCTTCTGGTGGGGCAGTTGCCGTAGCTCTGCAACTTTCAGAACAAGTCGATAATGCAACTATTGTGAGTATTATTTGTGACCGTGGAGATCGGTATTTATCAACAGGTGTTTTTCCAGCATAAAATACATGAGGAGTATAAAATGATTAAAATACTATTCAGTTCCATATTAATACTACTTATGCTAAATGCCTGCATGGAAAAAAATTCAGAATTTAATACTCCTGTGACTGTAAAAGACACCAAAATTATTGCAAGTTTAACGGATACTTATTGGAAATTACTCTCTTTAAATGGACAGGCAGTATCACTGAGAGAGGGGGAAAAAGAAGTATCCATGGTATTAGCCAGTGAAAAATCCTCTATTCGTGGATTTTCAGGCTGCAATCGTTTTTTTGGTAGTTTCATGAAAAACAATGTGAACAATCAGCAAATAAAATTTTCTAAATTAGCTTCAACCCGAAAAATGTGTAAAGACAATATGCAACAAGAGCGTGAATTTTTAAAAGTATTGTCTTTAACAACTTCTTATAAAACTTCTGCTGAGAGTTTGTTTCTATATAATAAAAATAACCAAGTCATTGCACAATTTGAATCCAGATATATGCATTGATGCCTGTTTCCTTTTTTTCTGAATGTTAAAATTTATAGCTAACTTTGAGTGTTTCAGTTTTAAAAATTGACATCTATTAATTTCCTACTATTCTTATCAACAATAAGGCCGATATAATAGAAAGTATTATATTTTGATTTTTTTAATTTAATGGAGAGTTCGTATGAGAATGTTATCACTGATTTTAGCTGCTTTTATGATTTTATTATTTAATAGCAGTGCTGTCGTATCTGCAACCATGTCACCAGAAAAAGCTATGGTTTATATTATATCACCAGCTGATGGGGCTACAGTTCCTTCAACATTTACGGTTAATTTTGGCCTTAAAGGAATGGGAGTTGCTCCTGCAGGTATGGATAAAAAAAATACAGGACATCATCATTTGTTAATTGACGCAAAAGAGTTACCCGATTTAAGTCAGCCTTTGGGAAAGAATGTTAAACACTTTGGTGGAGGACAAACAGAAGCTGAGTTAACACTATCTAAGGGTGAGCATACATTACAATTAATTTTGGGTGATAAATTACATTCTCCACATAAGCCTCCAGTGGTATCAAAGAAAATTACAATAGAAGTTAAATAGCATTTTACAATACTTCTATCTAGCAGCTTAAATGCATATATTTAATACCTGTGAATTATGTAAAAATTTTTAGCGAATTTCCTCAATGCTCAATTTTTTCTCATAAACTATAGGTCGAATTAATGGATAGCCCTTGCTTTGCCAATGGGCTATTTCTACCATGGCTGAAGGAACAATTTTAACAAATGGGTGAAAATCCCTGGCATTATAGCCATAATCATCTGCTGCAATATTACACACTCTAAATTCTACACCTAATTGGTGATAATAACGCATTCTTTCTACACTATTTTTATATTTCTGATAGTTCTTTTTTGCCAGGCTAACAATTTCAGTACCATGGATAATGACTTTAATATCCATAAATTCTGGTGCAACTGCATATGGTTCTGCCATCAGCGTATTCATATAAGAACGAATCCAATATAATGCCCCTGATATTTTATTGGGAGCATCAAAAAAGAACTCAAATACAACCTTTGGCTCATCTGAATAGGGTGTTTCTATTATTTGTGCAATAGTAGACGAATGCTCTTCTGCCTGTAATATAATAGGGGATAGGATTAGGCTAAAAATAATGATAAAGTATCTTAAGCCTATGGGTTTTATAAACAGTGGTTTTGTAAATAGTGGTTT
>JASFYQ010000144.1:0-9231 GCA_045047105.1 Pseudomonadota bacterium
CATTACGATACGATTTACGCATTTCAGCATATATCTTTTCTAAAATTTCACGGAAGGTATTACAATCACGCTCTATAAATTTATTCTCTATAAAACGTTCAATTTTAAGCGATGTATTAAATTTAACAATTTCTTCAAAAAATACTGATGAAAATACTGATGATAATTCTTTAATTATATATTCTGAATTTTTTAACATAAGCAAGTATCATCAATTATATTGAATTTATATTCCTATTATACCTAGTTTTTTATCAAAATAAATTACATGTACATTAAATTTTATTTTCGATCAGTAATTTCCTAATTTTGATGACCGTAACGATAAATAAACTACCCCGCCACAAGCGGACGGGGTATTAAATAACCAAAAAGACTAGAGTGTGCCAAGCAAGCTACGGGGAATAAAACCTTCTAGAGATTTAATGCTTCTCGAATAATAAAGGGATCGTAACTATCAACTTATTCATGAAACAAGCTTCCTAATGCCATATAACAATATTTTAAATGGATTTCAACAATAATACATGAACAAGGTATTCATGTGTTCTGTTTTTTTGTTTATGTGTGGCAAGATTTGTAAGCAATGAACAGTCTGCCCTTAAATTAATGCATGGATAGATTTATCGATTAAACACAATGTAAATCAGAAACGAAAAAATGGAAGGCATGAATGCCTTAATTGGCAAGTATAGTTATCCAGCATGTAATTTGTCCATCATTCCACCATTTTGTAATAGTGCTTCATTTTCCAGCTCTTGTAATAAACTCAATACCTCGCCCGATTTTTTGGTCAGCAAGCGCAATAATCGGGTAATTTCATCACGTGTCATGCCCTGCCATACACCGTCTATTAGTTGTCTGCCGATTTGGTGCAGCTCTTTATGGGGTTTTTCAAGTGCATCAAAAGCCGGAAAACCGATATATTGCTTACCATGATTATAGTACCATTCACCTAATTTACAGCTTCTATGATCTAGCTCTACTTCACCTAACTGAATGCTATGTTTCCCCGACTCAGTAAATGCTTTTGCCATTATCTGATCCACTAAAGAGCGCCTCCATTGAATATGATCCAATTGAGCCATATGGATTAAACCAACGGGCATGCCTGACCAGCGCTGGTCACTTTTAATAAAAGCCAAAAATTTTAACAATGGCATTGGATGACCAAGCCAAAACCCTTGTGCCTCTGTGCATCCCGCATTTAGAAGAAATTCATACACTTCGGCACTTTCAATTCCTTCTGCTACTATTTTTATTCCCAGTTGGTGGATCATGCGAATACTGGCCTGAACAATAGTAGTACTTTTTTCAGAAGTGAGCATACGCTGAATAAGCCCCTGATCAATTTTTACTACCGTAAATGGCCATTGACTTAAGAGGTCAATAGATGAATACCCCGTACCATAATCATCCATTGCTAAACCTACTCCCATATCGACTAAAGTCTGAATATGCTGGCGAGCCTGCCCGCTACTATTTGCAACTGAAGTTTCAGTAAGTTCAATCTGGAGCAGCTCAGCTCTGATTTTGTAGTTCACAATAGCTTTATGTATGCATTGTACTATTGCATCTGACTCCAAATCCTGTGCAGCAAGATTAAATGACATAACTATGTCAGGATTAATATCCTGAATGATAACCAAATCTGCAATCAACTTGGGAAACATTTTTATTGATATTTTTTTAATTAGTCCCGATGCTTCCGCATCGGGAATAAAATCCATCGGTAGAACTTCTTTACCATCTGGTTTTATCCAGCGGATTAATGCCTCTGCACCATTAACTTTACCATTTAATAAAGAAACTTTTGGCTGATAATAAAAGATGAATTCATTATTATCCAAGGCCTGTTCAATTTCTGATAAATAACTCTCTGACATTAAAAGTAATTCCTGTTATGTGTTGTAACAATTTACAATTTTGCTATTTTTGCTCTAAAAACTAAAGCAATATCCATACGACTAGTAGTATAAATAAGTTTAAATACTGAAGTATTAGTTAAAAGAAGTATATTGTACGTAAGTACTAATATACTCATATATCATCTAGTCAATTTTTAATCTGCTAACATAAAGTTAATACATATATGGATATAACAAGAAACAATTAAATTTTTTATTATAAAAAACAGGACAAGCATTTGAAATCGATAGTAAAAAATAGAAAAATAAGCTAGAATACAACATTTATTAATCACCCACTAGTGCATTTAAAACACAGTAATTATCCGCATCAAAAAGCTATATTTTTATAATGAAACGATCTGATTTTAGTTTTGAACTACCCGAACAACTTATTGCCCAATATCCTAACCCAGAAAGAACTTCTAGCCGCCTTTTAGCTGTAGATGGTGTACTTGCCAGCTTTAGTGATAGTTATTTTAAACATATTGGTGATTTGCTAAAACCAGGGGATTTATTAATAGTAAATAATACTCAGGTTATACCTGCTCGCTTATATGGGCAGAAAAAAACGGGGGGTAAAATTGAAGTTTTAATGGAGCGAGTATTATCTAATAATACAGCAATGGTAAAAATTCGATCCAGTAAATCTCCTAAAGTTAGCAGTTTATTAAATTTAGGAACAGATCAACAACGTAGTGGTTTTGAAGTAGCGGTTATTGGCAGAGAAGAGGACTTATTTAAAATTCAGCTAACCAAACCGTCATTTTCATTGTTTCAATTATTAGAAGAGTTTGGACATGTCCCTTTGCCACCCTATGTAAAACGAGAGGATAACTCCAATGATTTACAACGTTATCAAACTGTATATGCCAGCGAAAAAGGAGCGGTTGCAGCCCCCACCGCAGGCTTGCATTTTGATCAAGCGCTAATAACTCAGTTAAAAGCCAGGGGAATAAATTTTGCTACAATAACACTACATGTTGGTGCTGGTACTTATCAGCCAGTTAGAGCAGAGAATATACTCGATCATAAAATGCATTCAGAGTATATTAAGATAGATAATGAAACAGCTGATTTAATTAATCAAACTAAAAAAGCGGGCAGTCGAGTTATTGCTGTTGGAACAACCAGCTTACGTAGCCTGGAAAGTTCTGCCACTTTTAATCCTGCAGATAATTTTTTAGCCTACGAGGGTGATTCGGATATTTTTATTTATCCCGGTTATAAATTTAAAGTAGTAGATGCCTTAATTACCAATTTTCATTTATCTGAAAGCACCTTATTTATGCTGGTCTGCGCTTTCTGTGGCCTAGAGACAATGCATAAGGCGTATCAACATGCAATTGAAGAAAAATACCGTTTTTTTAGTTATGGTGATGCCATGTTTTTAAGCCCTAAATAAAACCCAATATACCCACTCAACCCATTTTTATCCTGGAGTAAGAACAAAATGTCCATGACATTCAGCCTGTCACAGCAAAATCATAAGAGTGATAACTTTTCTCGTCGTGGTCAGCTAAGCTTTAATCGTGGCAGTATTCAAACTCCTGCGTTTATGCCTGTTGGAACCAGCGCCACAGTAAAATCTATGTTGCCTGAAGAGTTAAAAACCCTGGGTGCAGAGATTATTCTAGGTAATACTTTCCACCTTTCCTTACGTCCAGGTATGGAGGTAATTAAGGCCCATCAAGGCTTACATCAGTTTATGAACTGGGATAAACCCATTCTTACAGATTCAGGAGGTTTTCAGGTTTTTAGTTTGGGAGAGCTGAGAAAAATTACCGAACAGGGCGTTACTTTTAAATCTCCCATTGATGGTAGAAAAATATTTATGGGCCCGGAAGAATCTATGCAGATTCAGTACGATTTGCGCTCTGATATTGTGATGATATTTGATGAATGCACGCCCTTTCCAGCCACATTTGCACAAGCAAAAGAATCAATGGAATTATCCCTGCGCTGGGCAAAGCGTTCCAAAGAGGCGTTTTTACGTCTACAACAGCAAGAACAACACAATGCCAGCTTATTTGGTATTATTCAGGGTGGTATGTTTAATGAACTACGTGATATTTCTTTAGAAGGTTTAAAAAGTATAAATTTTGATGGTTTTGCCATTGGTGGATTATCGGTTGGAGAGCCCAAGGATCAAATGCTGGCAGTACTTGATCACATTACCCAGAATTTACCTGAGAACAAACCCCGTTATTTAATGGGAGTAGGTCGTCCAGAAGATTTAGTTGAAGCAGTGGCTAGAGGAGTAGATATGTTTGACTGTGTTATGCCTACTCGCAATGCACGTAATGGCCATTTATTTACCCACCATGGAGTAATCAAAATCCGTAATAAACAATATGAACTTGATACTCGTCCACTGGATGAAACTTGTGGCTGTTATACCTGCCAGAACTATTCCCGGGCTTATCTACGCCACCTCGATAAAACCCGTGAAATATTAGGCTCTCATCTCAATACGACCCATAATTTATATTACTATCAGGAATTGATGTCGCAGATCCGAGCGGCTATTGAAGAGCAAAGATTCACTGAATTTAAACGACAGTTTTATACCAAACTCGCTTCTTAGTAACACTGGCCGATCATAATGAAGCCGGATAGAAGCAAAGCCATGTTGCAATTAATAAAAACGGTACGGGAAAAAATTCCCTTTGATTCCGTTGATGCAAATATTTGCACTGGTCAATGCAACAAATGTTCACTAAAGGTTTTAGAATATTTAGATAGTGAAATAGAGATATGGGAGTATCGGCTACAAAACGGAGATATTCCCAGTTTTGGTGACATTAGGCAGATGGAAAAAACCAGCAAAAAAGTTTATAAATTTTTAGCTCAAAATAACCTGGTTGATTAGAAATTATTACAATTTTACCTTTTAACTGATTTTATCCGCCTAAAATTCATATCCCCTATGAGATAATAAATCCGCTACTAAAAAAGAGTTTAATAAATTATAATAGTGTCGAAATTTCTTACAATAGTGAATATTGGCTGCATAATATTCAATACTATGGTTTAAATAAAAATTATTTGCAAACAAAAAGAATAAAAACCAAGTCATAAATACATACTTTTTTCCATAGAGGTGCATTGACTATATGCTTTTTGCGGTGCATTAGGTTGAAATATCAGTGCCAGTAATAATAAATAGCATTAAAAGAAATAAGTCACTTTTTTTTACCTATCTGGTAATTTTATTCGCTTTATTACCCTCCCCGCTTTGGTCTTCAGAACCCATTTTACCAATTCCCAGAACAGTTGAATATAATCTGGACAAAGCCCAGTTAGGAAAACGTTTATTTTCAGAAAAATTGCTTTCTAATGATCATAAAATTTCTTGTCATTCATGTCATGATTTTAACTACGGAGGAGCAGATCCAAAGGCTGTTTCTATTGGTGTATTTGAACGTAAAGGTTTGTTAAATTCACCTACTGTCTTAAATTCACAATTTAATTTCCGTCAATTCTGGAACGGCAGAGCTGCTAATTTAAAAGAACAGGCTCCTAGGCTTTCTTATCTCTATTATGTTAATTATCTATTTATTATTTAGTATCGATAAAAGCCGAAAACAGCAAATTCTTTTACATCAGCAATTAGAAAAACGAGCAACTACTGATTCTTTAACCGACTTAGGCAGCCGTTTCTCTTTTGAACAGGTTGAGCAGCAGCTGGATAGCAACTGGACAATGTTATTGATAAACATTGATGGTTTTAGACATATTAATGATTTTTATGGCAGGAAAGTGGGCGATATGGTTCTAAAACATATGTCCGTAATTATTAAAAATTTTACCTCTTTAGCCAATTACCAACATATTTATCGAGTTGGAACAGATGATTTTGTTGTTCTTGTTGAGAAAGATAAAAGCACAAATATTACCTCCTTAGTTGAACAACTAATTAAAACTATTGATAAGAATTCATTTACCTATATTGATATTCATTTGCGGTTACAGGCTTCAATTGGTATTTCAAACACCTCTCCATTACTAGAAACCGCAGATCTTGCTTTAAGGCAAATTAAAAATACCCGAAAAAAATATAGTTTCTATAAAAAAGAAGAAGCCCTGGAAAGTCAAATTGAGTCTAATCTAACCATGATGCAATTTATACAGCATGCTATTGAGAAGGATTATATTGTTCCTCATTATATGCCTCTAATGCGTAATACAGATAATAAAATTATTGCTTATGAGTGTCTGATCCGCCTCCAGGATAAGACGGGTAAACTGTACTTTCCCAATGAGTTTCTTCCCATTGCTAAACAAGGTCGTCTTTATGGAAAGTTAACTCAAATAATGTTTAAAAAATGTCTAAATAAATTTGCCACTAGCAATTATTTATTTTCAATTAATCTTTCTATAGAAGATATTGAAGATACAGAAGTAACAGATTTTATTTTTAAAATTCTTAAACAGTTCCCTGATGTGGGAAAACGCTTAACACTGGAAATTCTTGAAAGTGAAGGCATTAGTAATTATGAAAGCTTGCAAGACTTTGTTAACAAAGTTAAAAAACATGGCTGCAAAGTTGCAATAGATGATTATGGAAGTGGTTATTCAAATTTACAACACTTGATGAAACTGCAAGTAGACAACCTTAAATTAGATGGCTCATTGATAGAACCAATGATAAAGGATAAAAATAATATTGTTGCAGTTAATGCAATTGTAGATATGGCAAGCAATCTGCAAATAACTTCCACAACCGCTGAATATGTTTCCAGTAAGGCCATTTTAAATATGGTTAAGGCATCTAATATTACTTTTTCACAAGGTTTTTTTATTGGAAAATCATCACCCGAATTAATATCGTGTGCAGACTTCTTGCAGCACTGAAACTATGATCGCCAGCTGTTTGTGATGGTCTAATGGAGCAGAACAGGCTTCATCCACAACTAATACGCTCTGGGTGAAATATTTTACAATTGCAGCATCAATATTTGTATTAATTATGTGTATTTCTCATTTTTTTAGCTATTGCTACTAATTTGATTAAACAAAGCAATAATAACCACAGAAAATACAATGCTATTGATAAAATTACATCATTTTTGCAAGCATTATTTTCAATTGCTGAGCTAAATTATGTAAAAACATAGAGCCTAATAAAAATACCATATAACCTACAACTTCACTCTCTTTTAACCGCATATCAATAGTAAGAAACAGCACTGTATCATCGATATTTTCCGATGAGGGATTCAAAATATTTTCGGCATAATCTAAATGAAAAATCGGTAGGTCAACACTTATTGGTGATTGCATTGCATTGGAAATAGAGCCGATACACGCATTTAAAACAATATTGCCTATTTCAGTCATTGCTTCTTGTTGCATTTCTGCAATGATTTCATCGGTCAGGTTCTCTCCCAACATTTTGCGAACCACTTCCAAACTACTACTTTCAGGAAATAATAAAAGTGAGTGTGCGTCAAACGTTCCATGAATTTCTTGGCCTACACCACAAATTTTTTCTTTGTTTCCAATTTTTTTAAACATTTCATGTACACTAACAAATTTTACTTCAGGTACTGAAAGTAATACTTCCTGATTAACCATCTGTGATAAAGAATTTGCGGCACGACCCACTCCTACATTAAATAGCTCACTCAGCAAGTCTTCCTCTAGTTCAGAAAGAATAGTGCTATTACTCATGAAAATACTCTAATAAACTATTCATTACTTTTTCTGTGATAGGTTTATGAAAACAGGCTGCACCATGTTTAATTGCTCTGTTGAAAACCTCTTCTTGTATATTTGCAGTTAATAAAGCCATTCGAGAGGTTGCAAAAGTGGACTGTAGTTTAGCAATCAACTCCAGACCATCCATACCCGGCATATTTAAATCAATAGAGAAGTAATCAATGGAAGTATTTTCTTTAACTATTTCGCAGGCTTCTTCACCATTATTAGCTTCTAAAATAAGCCAATCAGGTTTTAAATGCTGTACCTGGGATTTAAGCATCATTCTTGATACCCTGCTATCATCAACAATTAAAATTGTTTTTTTCTTATTTGACATTACTCTTCCTTTTCATGATTATCCCCATAGCTACAAGTATAGGCAATACTATTATTATTTCAAGATTGAAGCTCAACACACTATTTGGTAGATATTAGACCATTATATGCTCAACAATTTGCTGATGCGAACGCAAGCTTTTTATCTGTTCAAAGAGTATTTCAGCTTCACTATAGCTCACCATTAACCATTTGACCCATAGTTTTATTCTGCCCGCTAAGTGCTTTTCTGATATTTTTTTATCATTGATCATCAATAGATAAAAATCATTTAATAGTTTAATAACTTGCTCCCAGTGATAGGATGTAGTTTTTAGCCCTGATAATTGTTGCTTTATTTGTATCGCCAGATCGGGTTTAGCAAAGGCTCCTCGACCAAGCATAATATCGTTACATTGACTAATTTTATGGCATTTTTTATAGTCATCAATATTCCAGATTTCACCGTTCATTACTACAGGAATAGATAATTTTTTGATAATATTGGTCACTTCATCCCACTTAGCTGGTGGACGATAAGCATCTTTTTTTGTTCGAGCATGCACGGTTAAAAAATCTGCACCTGCTGCTGCTATTGCTAAGGCATTTTCTAAAGCCAAAGAGCTGTCTTCATAACCCAGGCGCATTTTTGCGCTAAGTGAAAGCCCCTCAGGCAATGCCTGTTTAACCGCTTCAACTAGTTGGTATATTTTATCTGGTTGATTTAATAAAATTGCACCACTGCCCCTACGATTAACACTATTTGAAGGACAGCCAAAATTTAAATCAATTCCTGAAACACCGAGTTCAGCAGCCTTATACGCATTTGCTGCTAAATAACCACTATGATTGCCTAAAAGTTGCAAAATAACAGGAGTCCCTGACTGTGTTTTTCCATCTAATTGATAATCAGGATTAATCTCTGGACAGGTTTGATAAAAAATACGTTTGGGGAAAACGCTTTCTGTTACACGTAAAAATTCTGTAATACTAAGATCATAGCCTCCTACTGAAGTTAATAACTGTCTTACATAAAAATCGGTTATACCATCCATTGGAGCTAAGATTATTTTCATTGGTGATTTGTATAGGTAGTGGTATTAATATAAATTATAAATGTATATTTTATCAATTGAGTTTAAGTGTAACCAGAAAAAGCCCTAATCACCATTAAACATCACTTAATAGCATTTAGTTTGATTTAATCCTAGAAAACGCAGTTAAACTTACTGCAAATGCCTAAAGCACTAAATCTTAAGGATTTCTGTAAAATTTCGAATTCACCCGTAGGGTGACTACGAAT
>JASFYQ010000145.1:0-6818 GCA_045047105.1 Pseudomonadota bacterium
ACAGCAACAACAGCAACAACAGCAACAACAGCAACAAGAAAAGTCCAAATCATCAGGGCGTTCTTCGAATTGACAAAGCATTGCCAGAAGTATTGGTAGTCCACTAGGAAGGCAAATTATCCGTGGAATACTTGGTTCTATTGGTTTAGGAAAACGCTGATTTATGCTGTGCTTTACGCTGCTTAGCCCGTAATAAAATCTGTTGTTTTTGCGTATTATTTACCTTCTGCCAGGACATAATTTCATTTACATGGCGGTAGCAACCCAGGCAGATATCATCTTCATCCAGGCAGCAATTTCTTATACAGGGAGATTGAACTAGCACTTTGTTACTCGGTTAAATTTTAAATATAATAATTACTACTGAATACATCTAATTCTTTAAATGTTTTTAATTCTTTAATTTCGAAGTATATAGTTATACCTATCAACTTGGTTATTTTAAATTCAATCTTCAATATTAAAACAAAAATAAATTTAAAAAATTGCCTGTTTAGTTTTATCTTATGGGCTAGGCTACGGCTATGTTGTTATGACGAATACTTCCTGGTGGTACTCCAAACACTTGTTTGAATGCCCTGCAAAAAGCTGCCTCTCTTTATTGGCCTCATCTAGAACAGAAGCTAAATTTTATTGGTATATTTTGATATTCTTTAATTCCTTCACCCACTTTAGGTTGATTAGAACAGTTTAAGTGAATACCATTAAAGGCATATTTTTCCTTATGCAGTTTTAATCATCTCTTAAAACTTTGGCGTAAATATGATCGCTTGCAAATCGTACTTTAATTATGCTACCAATCGCAGTTTCCTTTTTACTTTTTATTAATTTATTGCTGTGTGCATCAGAAACCATTGCATAACCGCGAGACATAATTGCCAGCGGGCTTAATACCTCCAACTTTTGTACGCTGGTATTAAGTTTTAGCTGCTGCTGCTTTAATCTGGAAAGCATATTAAAACTCAATTGCTGGTATAAATGCTCTAATTTATCCCGATGAAGTTTTAGCTGTTGATTAGGCTGATATTGTTGTAGTTTGGCAATTTGTAGATCGAGCTGATGTTTTTTATTTGTAATTTTTAAGCGTATTGCCTGTTCCTGTCGATAACTGAGCTCATCTAATTTTTGTCTGATGGTATCAAGCTTGCTGCTTGGGTGTTTTAATTGTTTAGCTAACCAGGCTAGTTCATTATTTTTGTGCTTTAGCTGCGTATTAATTAATTGAAATAATCGCCCCTTTATTTGCTCTAACCATTCAAACCATTGCTGCTCATCCGGGCTGGCTATTTCAGCTGCAACTGAAGGGGTAGCTGCTCTTATATCGGCTACAAAATCACATATGGTAAAATCAATTTCATGACCTACTGCACTGATTATAGGAATAGGACATAAGCTAATATCCCTTGCTAATTGCTCATTATTAAAGGCCTGTAAATCCTCTAAGGAGCCACCACCTCGACCAATAATTAATATATCACAACTACTTTCCTGTATGGCATATGACAGGCTTTGGATTAGCTCAATAGCAGCTGTTGTTCCCTGTACCAGACTTGGGTATAAAATTACCTCTATCGTTGGAGCGCGCCTTTTTAATACCTGTAAAATATCGTGTACTGCAGCTCCATCGGCAGATGAAATAATGCCAATGGTTTTAGGAAACTCGGGTAAGGCTTTTTTATATTGTTGATCAAATAAACCTTCCAGGGAGAGTTTCTGTTTGAGCCTTTCATATTCTTTTAATAACTTGCCATCTCCTGCCAGTTCTATATGCTCACAAATTAGCTGATAATCCCCGCGGGGTTCATACAGAGTGAGTTTGGCTCTAAGAATAACCTGCATGCCATTTTCAGGCTTAAATTTGATTTTTGAATTTTTAAATTTAAACATGGCACAACGAATTTGAGCTCTGGAATCTTTTAAAGTAAAGTACCAATGCCCTGAACCTGCGTTAATGAAATTAGATATTTCTCCTTCCACCCAAATTTGGGGAAAAGTTGTTTCCAGTGTTTTTTTGCATTGTGCATTTAATGCACTCACAGATAAGATATTTTTTTCTACTAGTGTGTTCATAAATCGTTTATAAACCAATTTGTTGGCTGTATTGTTGTAGTTTTTTAAGAACCTCTATTTTAGCAGGATCTGTTTCGCTGAGTAATAACTCCTCAACCCGTTGTGAATATGCCTGGTAACTGATACTGGCATTTTCATCCTTAGCGGACATACGTTTTATTCTATAGTCATCCCATAATTTAAGTTCTTCTGGGTTGAGTAAATGTTTAAAATTACGTGCTTTATACCTAAAAAATAGTTCATCCAGACGGCGGTCTTTAAAATGATAATCTAATTGCTGAATGTTATTTTCATCTGCCTGGCGAATTAAATCCATTTTATCTTTATCTGCCGGGCTAAAAAAGCCACCACTATAAAGCGCCTTATCTACATCCGTATTACTGTTATTAGTATCAAAATCGGATCTAAATACCTGTTCTAATTTTTTTATTAGATCGTGGTTATGAATCAGATTTTCACAATTTTTATTATGGCTATGTATATCAATATCCAGACGTTTTGAGGCTTCGCTGGTCAGGGTATTAAGTGGTGCAATAGCAGGGCATTTATTAATATGAATGGTTTTCAATGCAATTCGTTGCAAGCCCTGTTTCTCTAGCTCTATGCTGGGAGTATAAAGGCGGTATTTTATTTCATCTGCAGAGAGGCTTAATAAATCATCTGTTTCAAAGCGTAAATCATACACAATAATGCCATTTTTATTTTCAGGATGTAGCATTAATGGGATAACCATTGCACAATGCCCATGACTTCCTGAATACATTCCAGAGACGTGTAAGAGTGGTTTGGGATTATAAATATCCAGAAGCTCTAATACTTTGTGTTTATTTCTAAATTGCAGACAATAACCATATAAGCGCGGCTGATGGGTTTTAACCAGTTTGGCTATGGCTATGGTTGCATGCACATCTGCCAGAGCATCATGAGCATCCTGATGAGAAATTCCATTTGCCTCGGTTAGTTTTTCCAGACGAAAAGAAATTTGCCCCTTTTCATTAATTGGCCAATTAATTCCCTGTGGGCGTAATGCAGCAGTTAAACGCATTACATCAATTAAATCCCAGCGTGAATTGCCATTTTGCCATTCACGGGCATAGGCATCATAAAAGTTTCTATAAAACCCAAAACGAGTAAATTCATCATCAAAGCGAATATTATTATAACCAACGGTACAGGTATTTGCGCTGGCCAGTTGTTGATGAATCTGCTTAAAAAATTGATACTCTGGAATCCCATGTTGTAAAGCATATTGAGGTGTAATTCCTGTTACCAGGCAGGCTTCAGGCTGAGGTAAAAAATCATCGGCTGGCTGGTTATAAATAACCAGAGGTTCACCGATAATATTTAAATCTTCGTCAGTTCTAATTCCTGCAAACTGAGAGGCTCTGTCTTTACCTGGATCAATACCAAAAGTCTCGTAATCGTGCCAATAGTATGTTTTTTTCATAATTGATATGTGGTTTGTTAGCGTTTAAAGCACTATAATAAATTTTTTGTAAGATTACAAAATAAATTCAAAGAGATAATTTTAATATCACATCATATCCTGGTTGGAAAAAATGAATATAATTGATGAAATCATAAAAAAAGAATCATCCAGTGGCATTCTGCTGATGATAGTAACCGTTTTTGCTCTGTTATTAAGTAACTCGGTATTAGCACCTTATTATCAGGCCTTTTTACATATTCCTGTAGAAATTCGAGTGGGTGCATTACATCTTGATAAAACATTATATCACTGGATTAATGATGGTCTGATGGCTATCTTTTTCTTGCTGGTTGGATTGGAAGTAAAAAGAGAATTATTAGAAGGGCATCTTTCCTCATTAAAACAAATAGCCTTACCTGGTTTTGCTGCTGTGGGTGGTATGGCGGTTCCCGCTGTTATTTTCCTGTTTTTTAACCAAAACGATCCTCTGGCTGTTAATGGCTGGGCAATACCTACTGCTACTGATATTGCATTTGCTCTAGGTATTTTATCTTTATTTGGTAAGCGCATACCTGTTTCGTTAAAGATATTTTTAATGGCTCTGGCTATTATTGACGATCTGGGAGCCATTGTTATTATTGCATTATTTTATACTACGGATTTATCTGTTTTATCTGCCGTTATTGCTTTGATATCTCTGGCCATTCTAATTCTACTTAATTGGTTTGGTGTAGCAAGAAAAGCAGCTTATTTCATTGTTGGTATGGTGCTGTGGGTAAGTGTACTTAAATCAGGCGTTCATGCAACATTAGCAGGAGTTGCACTGGCTTTTACTATTCCTCTAAAAGCTATAGATTACAAAAAACAGGCTGTTTCACCATTAAAGGAAATTGAACGCGAGCTGCATTATTGGGTTGCTTTTTTTATTATTCCAATTTTTGCATTTGTAAATGCAGGGGTAGATATAACCCAAATATCAGTAGACCAAATGCTAAATTCTGTACCCCTGGGCATTATTCTGGGCCTGTTTTTAGGCAAGCAATTAGGTGTTTTTGGCTTTAGCTGGATAGCTATTAAGTTGAAATGGGCCGAGTTGCCTACTGACAGCAATTGGGTACAATTATATGGAGTCTCGGTGTTAACAGGTATTGGTTTTACTATGAGTTTATTTATTAGCTCACTCGCTTTTGTTGATGATCAAATGTTTCAGTTTACTGATAAATTGGCTATTTTAGTTGGTTCATTTATGTCTGGAATTATGGGTTATTTGATCTTAAGACTAAATCAAAATCATGCTAAAGATTAGATATTATGATTAGTTTGTGAAATGGCTGAGTTATTAAAAAATTTCTATACAGAAGCATTTTTTGATGCATTCATTGATGTTTTAAAAAAATATTACCCTGACTTTCAGGGGGATAAGTTTAAAACGGCTATTTTTGATAATAACTGGAAAGATAAAGAACTTAAGCAACGTATGAGACATATTTCTCAGACCCTGCATTTGTATCTGCCTGTGGAATATGTTCAAGCACTGGAGATTTTAAAATCTACTTCTAGAAACTTTCAGGGCTTTGAATACTTTTTTTTCCCTGATTATGTTGAATTATATGGCATGGGAAATTTCCAACACTCTATGTCTGCACTGGAGGTTTTTACACAATATTCAAGCTCAGAATTTGCAGTCAGGCCATTTATTAAAAAATGTCCCGAGCAAATGATGGAACAAATGCAGCAATGGGCAAAGTCAGATAATCATCATCATCGTCGTTTAGCTTCAGAAGGCTGTCGTCCCCGATTGCCCTGGGCTATGGCTTTGCCAGAATTTAAATACGACCCGCAGGCAGTGCTCAAAATTCTACAGCAATTAAAAAATGATCCCAGTGAATATGTCAGGCGAAGCGTGGCTAATAACCTAAATGATATTGCCAAGGACAACCCTCAACAAGTGATTAAACTGGCAAAACTCTGGCTTGCTGAACATGCTAATAGCCCAGATAAAAACACCTTTCGCCTGGTTAAACACGCCTGTCGTAGCTTATTAAAGCAGGGTAATAGGGAAGTATTAGGCCTCTTTGGATATACTGCCCCTAAACATATTATAATCAAAGAATTTAAACTTCAAAAATCACTAGCAATGGGAGAAGTTTTTTATTTTTCATTTGTTATAAAAACAAATGCACAACAATTGGGAAAATTAAGAATAGAATACGGCCTGGATTTTATGAAAAAAAATGGCAAACAGGCAAGAAAAATTTTTAAAATATCAGAATCAGATTATACCGGGCAAACAAAAGTGGTAACTAAACACCATTCCTTTAAAAAAATATCCACTAGAAAATATTACCCGGGTTTGCACGGTATAGCCATTATTATCAATGGACAAGAATTAGCCTGTGAAAGTTTTATTTTAAACTAGAGCCTGTAGAACTTGTAACTTCTCTGGCATCAATGGGGTCAGAGTCTGAGTGATCCCCACGAAATATGTACGTATATTTTGAGTCATATTTTATATGGCTCAGTAATTAATTCTTGTATTCTGTCATATGCAATAATCCAATCTTTTTTTTCAAGAGTAAGCTGTTTATCTTTAAAGGCTCTTAATCCCAGAAATTGATAGGAAAGTACATTCTTATGTTTAATAGAATTTGCTTGATATCTTCGATGTTTGTCCAGTAGTTTTACCGCCATACCCAGTAAAAATAGAACAAATTGAGATAGCATTGCAATAAGCAACAGAACCTTTAATCTGTTTAGTTTACGGGTGTTGCTCAAATTAAAATTTAACCCTGTTTTGACATCTCTAAAACTCTCTTCAATTTGCATCCTACAGTGGTATATTTTTACTATTTTTTTTGCAAAATATTGTTGCTTGGATAGTAAAGATGTTGCCAATAACCACGGCTCTCTATTACGTGATGCACTGGTACGCGATTTCTTACTTCGCCTTGCCTTTTTACCCGTTGCAACCCGATCTTTGCGACCTTTTATAGTGTTTTTATACACGACCATTTTGCATGAAATTGGGTTTCGTCTGGCCATTTGGTATGCGCCTAATCCTTTTGCTGTTGTTGTGGCCTTCTTGTATAAATCCTTAACAGGATGCCAATCATTATCATGAGCATTCATACAAAATGTACTATTTCTAACCCTCCCTACATAATCCCAATTTAGGGATTCTATTAATGTAAACCATGGGACTCTAAAACCAGCATCTGTAACAATAATTGGACGACAACTAGAAGGCAATATAGCCTTTAGTTTTTCCATAAATAAGCGATGAGTTTTGGGCTTTTCCTTACTGGTGATTGGGTGTATT
>JASFYQ010000146.1:0-7662 GCA_045047105.1 Pseudomonadota bacterium
TGCTTTTGCTGCAGGTGCTCTTGCTGTAGTCTAAATTGACCTTGTGCTAATGCAGCTAAAGAAGAAACTAAAACCACTTTTATTTTGGCCGCATAAGAAATAGCCTGAATAACGCTGGTTGCAATACGAACACCTGTAAAAGCTCCGGGGCCACAGCCAAAAGCCAGGGCATCCACATCAGATAAAGTGCAACCAGCCTGTTGTAATACATCATCTAACATCGGTAAAATTAAATCGGTATGCTGTCTTGGTGCTTGCTGCCAAACCTCATAAATAACGGGCGCAGAAGATGATTGAATAAGCACTGCCGCAGAACAAGCAATACTAGAGGTTTCAATTGCAACAATAATTTTATTTTTAGACATAGAATAAACAGCTCAGGGCTGCTGCTGGGCTTGAGGCTGAGATTGTAGTTGAGAGGGGGAGTTACTCCACTGCATGCTCCATAATAAGGTTGCTATCTTTTTAAACCGTGCCACAGTCATAGCTCCTCGTTTACCACGGCTGCTGTCTTTATCTGCCACATTATCTTCTAACGAAGAGCGATCAATCTCATAAATTTCAAATGGCTGGTAGTCATCATTCATCAAAACTAAAACTACACTATCCCAATGTTCAGAAACTTTAATCTGCCCCATACGAGGTGAACTTTTACTATCAGAAAAAATGCTTCTGCCTTTAATCTGAATACGTTCATTATATAAATCCCCTGCATCTTCAGTGCCGATAGCTTCATATGGCAGGTTATCGTCAACCGCCTGCAGGTTTAATAGACGAATAGCATCATAAACGGCAAGTTCACCACTTACACCTGCAAGCGTTTTACCCGTTGTCTTCCGATAGTTTGCAGCTAAAGTTCTAGCCTGTTCCATCAAAACATCAACAGCATAGGTATTGGATTCAGTTAATTTAGACATTATTATAAAAGCATTTATGGAACAATAATTTATTAAAATTAGTTTGGATAATTGTGCTCTGTTGACAAAACACTGATTAAAAATATACTACTAAGAATTTAGCACGGATTAAACGGTTTTACACAACATGAACTTTTAAATGTTTATACGCTTATATTAAGGTTTTTTTTAAAAAAAAGCGAATTATTTGATAGAATTAGAGCCCTTACTTAAAATAAAGAGTTTTTAATTGGAGTTTTAACTTGAACCTGGCCATTTTTGATCTTGACAATACTTTACTTGCAGATGATAGCGATTTTCTTTGGGGACAATTTTTAGTAAAAAAAAATTTAGTTGATGGGGAATATTATGCCTTAAAAAATCATTTTTTTTACGATGAATACAAAAAGGGGAAATTAAATATTAACGAATTTTTACAATTTAGTTTAAAGCCTTTAGCTGAACTGGGTTTTACCCAACTACAAAGCTTGCACAAAGAGTTTATGCACACTGAAATTATTCCTATCATTACCGATCAGGCTAAACAGAAGGTTAAACAGCATAAAGAGCAAGGAGATTATTTATTAATTATTAGTGCAACTAATCTATTTGTTACCGAGCCAATAGCAAAGTATCTGGGTATGGATGATATAATTGCCACAACCCCTGAAAAAATCAATGGAGAATACACCGGCAAAGTTGCAGGTATCCCAAGTTTTCAAGAAGGTAAAATTATCCGCCTACAGCAATGGTTAGAAGCTCATCCTGAATTATCACTTATAGACAGTTATTTTTATAGTGACTCTATCAATGATTTACCTTTATTAGAACAAGTGACCTATCCGATTGTGGTTGATCCTGATGATAAATTAAAACAACAGGCAGAAAGCAGGAATTGGGAGATAATAAGTCTACGTTAGCGGTATATTAAACGGGGGAGCTTTAAAGTGGTAATGAATTACCACATATAGCAACTGAACTAGTAACTGAAATTATTGCCTGATAGGAGCCAAACTATCAGGCAATAATTTTAACAATAAAGCAAGCTATACCAAGAAAATACTAGGGGAAGTGTCGAAAGCTCCTTGGCACAGCTTGAAAAAATGCCTAATAAATTTTAACTAGGGCTTAATATAGGTATAGCCCATTGATTGCAAGTGTGCTAATTCTGCAACTCCACTGGGAACGATATCTGCTTTAGATACATCATATAAATCATCTTCATAACTAATTTTTTTACCACGTAAGGTATTTGCACACACATTAAAATCCACACCCTGATCTTTTAGGCCACTAATTTTTGCCTGCATTTCATCGTTAGCATTTCCAAGTTTTAATTTGGTATTTGTAAGTGCATCCGGTTCCAATAATAAGGAAAGACCTTTGCCATGCATAACTACTTTTAGATCCAAGTTTTCTGCCCCAACAGCATTGATGTGGTTTTGAATATTACGTAAAGCACCCGCCTGAGCTTTTGGGTTATCATAATTAATATGATAAACAACCTTCTGTTTTCCATATCGCCCCTCTGCAATAGAATTACCAGCAAATAACATCATTACACTCATAAATGCAGCAACTAGTATTTTTGATTTTAAATTAATCATATTAATTATCTCCTTAAAATTTATTATTTTAATATTATTGTTCCGATTATAGCCTTGCTGTTAAGCAAGTTTATAAATCTACTTCAATGTGGGAAATATTAGATAAAAAATTAGCCTTAAACAATCAGGAAGACTGCTGGAACGAATACAGGGTTTTTACTGTATTGGCTGGGTAATTCCTGATAAAACAGCAAGTTGAACTAATTCTGTAGAAGATTTTGCAGCGGTTTTATGAAGCAGGCTGGCACGGTGCATTTCAATAGTTTTAGTACTTATCGTAAGTATACGTGCCATGGATTTTGTAGATTCACCCTGTACTAGCAAGGCTAAAACTTCTTTTTCTCGATTAGAAATAGTAGCAAAGCGTTGTTGAATATCAAAGTATTTGTTTTTCTCTCTTTCTTCACTTTCAAGTAAAACCATTTCATGGCCAACCCATTGTGAAATTAAATTAAGTAATTTTAAACTCAGCTCAGAGGAAATATTTTCCTTATCCTGGCTGCTTTTATCATAATACTGTGATGATGTGGCAAATTCAAATAAGCAATGCAATTCACCTTTAATAAAAACAGGGCAGGCAATATAATTTTGCCAATCGGTTATTTGTTCTTTTTGGTAAATCTGTTTATTAGTAATTGCATGCATTGCTAGCGAGCTAGAGAGCGGAGCCAAAACTACGGCATTACTCGGACTTGTACAACAAACCTCAAACTCACCCGCATGATAATGTGATAATACTGCAACTTCTACATCTAAATACTGGCGCACTGAATCAACAATTGAGTTCATACGCTGCTGGCGGGTAAGATCATCACGAAGAAAAATACTATATAAAACCTGTAAAGCTTCACAACCATGATTAAGAATTTTTTCTGCTTTTACATGAGATAAGATTTCCCCCTGCAAATTTAAATTGGCCTGATGCAATTCATCAGTGCGCTGTTGCACTGCTTCTTCCAATTGCCCCTGATGCTTATGTAAAGCAAGCTGGGTAACTTGCAACTTTTTATTCGCACGAATAAAGCGCAATAAAGCAGTAATGCTTAATAAAAAAAGTAACATAATAATAAACAACCAGTGCCCATAGCCTTGCACTATTTGTGTAAACGAAAGTGGCTGAGGAATATATGGCTCCACTTCCAGATGCCGTAAAACATTATGTACCGCAGTATAATTAAGCGGTATAGTCCAACCGGCCCCGACTGATTTTATTGCTGCTTCATCCGACTCCTGCATTTGCATCAGGCTAATAGCTACCTGCTTTGCCAGAGCTATATCAGTATTAGGCAGCTTAGCAATAGGCCATTCGGGAAACAGCCCAAAACTGCGTAAATAGGGAAAGCTATCATCCTTTTTTTGATCCAGAACACGTATATCAGACATTTTAAGCAATCCCCGGGCAGCCATTTTTTCTATAATTCCACTGCGCACCGTACCCACATCGGCTTTGCCAGATAAAACAGCGCTAACAATATCAATATGAGGAAAACCCAACCAGATAACTCTCATATCTTCAAGAGCATCTATACCATGGTTTAGCAAAGCTTCCTGAGCCAGTTGAAAACCACCAAAGGCCTCTTCAATAACTGCCGCAAAGCTATGTCCTTTAAGCTGTTCTAAGTGTTGAATACCACTATCTGCACGGGTAAAAATAACCGCACTAAATTGCTTAAGAGTCTGTTTATCCGATTTAGATAAAAAAGTGGCAATACGTGTAATACCATAATCCACTTCAAGGCGCACATAATGCCCCGGGTTGGTCAAAATAAAACTGAGTTTATCTTTATGTATAACATGCTCAAACTTCTCATGCGTAAGTGCTTCAATATGGAATTGATGTGAAGGAATCTTTTGTGAAAGATAATCAGCCGTAGGCTGCCAACGCTCTAAAGCCCGCTCTGCACCATTGTATGCAAGCACACCAATAGCAATTTTATCGGCACAAGCAGCAGATGCCCAGACAAAACAGATAAAAAAAACAAGGAGGATTCTCATGCGGTATTTTGCGACATCAACAACGATAGTCAAATAATCCTTAATATAGTTGCAAGTATAAACTGAAAACACAGTAACTGAATTCTATTTCTGATTCAAGCAGATTATAAATAGAATAAAAACTTCTTATAGAAAGTACTGTAAATATTGAGAGTAAAAAAAATCAGAAAATATACGTTCTCTTAAAACCTAATTAAGAACCTTACCCAATAAACTATTTATATCTTTTAATTCCAACTCTTTTATCATTTTAGATGCAATGCGATAGCCCAGTTCTCTATAGGCTTCAAATTGTACTTCATCAAAAAATTGATCGGTGGTGGTTTCATCTGGGAAGTCTTTGTTTTGAGCCTTATACCCTTTTACTTTAAAACTTACGTCTTCTTGCAGAGTGGTTTTTAGGTAAATAATATAAGCTTCAGTATTATCCTTATAGGTTATTTTAGCCAGAGTAAATCCACGTTTGGCAAAACCTGTGTCCAGCGGATAGTCCATACCTGGTTTTATTTGTGGCACAATAGCATCGGGATTATATTTACTATCCATTGCTACTTTTACATCAAAATCGTCTTCTATACGACGAATTGTAGTTTGAAAATCTGAGAAAGAGAATTCTTTATCCTGACCTCCATCACAGACCACAATTAATTTAACTTTACGTCGAACCAATTCATAAACAGCGGTATTTTCAAAATGCCCGCCATCACTTAACTCAATAAAAGAGCGGTTTTCTGAGTTGCCTTGCCAAAAAGGGAAAAAATTAAAAAAAGCATAAAATCCAGGGTAAAAATGATTGGGGTACTTATTCACTTTAGGTGCTTTTTGGGGATTGTGCGCCCAATAGCCCAGACGTAAATTTAATAAAGACATAACTAATGATATAAGTGGATTACGGCTAATACCTTCACCGCCTACACCTGTATTAGGATTTACCGCAGCAGCTGATATAGCCATTGCAGTTGCCATAGTCATTTTACCCCCCATATACTGCTCAGTTTTAACCCAGCCTGTTGCCTTACTACCGCAATAATAAGGAGATAGAATAAAATTATCTCCCCCTCTATTTTGATACTTGGTATTTTCAGAATCGACTAAAATAGCATTGGTATTAATAATAGGATATGGACCAATAACATTTTTTGCAAAGTCTGCTAAATAGGCTTTATTCGCTCCAGTAGCGGGTTTATTACCCATTTCTTCATTTTCTACCACATCAAGATTAGGCATAAAAGATTCCATTAACCTATCACGATAATAGCGATGAATGGCAATATAATTAATATTTACAACATAACCCAAAATAGCAACAAAAATGACTATAGGAATTATAAATATAGGCTCTAATGTGCCTTGTAGATATATTGCTAGTTGTAAAGAAACTAATAATAAACCATATATAAATAAAAAAGCCCCTAATGTAACTAAAATTCCAGTTGGAAGTTTGGTTTTTATTAAACCAGTTATAAAATTTTTAAATAAAATTCCAATACCAACTAAAACAGCCAATGATCCAAAGGCTGCAAATTTATCTGCCAGATAAAAATTAGCCAGAGGTAAGGTTGAAATAATTAAAAGAATACACACTACAAGCATAGCCGCTGTTGCAGTCTTCTCAATAGCTCTTCGATATTCATATGCTATTCCATCTGGAAATAAATCATCTCGATTAGAAAGCTTAAATGTCCTGGATATAATTTTTCCAATATTCTTTTGCAATTTATAAGCTTTTCCTTTTGGTGATAGTTTATCCCGACTAAATCGGGTAAAAATGGAGTAGATAAATAATAAAATAAAGAGTGAAATAGTTAGATAGATAGCTGCTCTAAAAAACCATTCAAATAACCAAAAAGGAGGAATTAAAAAAGCGCTAAATTCTTCATAAGATTCAAATAATAGGCCGCCCACAAAGTCTAAATAGGAACCATCTAAACTAAAAAAAGTGGATAATTTAAGAGCAAGCAAAAATAATAAGGCAATAAAGGGAACCCAGATAAACAGGTTAAGTAAAGTCCCTCTTAATACGGCATTAAAAAGTGTTAATAAATTAGTTCCATCACCTGGGTCGAGGTACCTACCATGGGTACGAAGGAATTTTAAATAATTTGATTTTGTTTTCTGTCCATTTTTATCAGCCTTTTGCTGCCCTGCTTGAACATCTGATTTGCTTTCTTCATGGAAATCCTCCTCTGCTTGACATAAACCACTTGTATCACAGTAGTTAAATTTCTCTGACTGAGGATCTTCTGTACCAAAGGGGAAATTCTTTTCATCTAATAAGCAATTAGATTCTAGATCTTTATCTTCTTTATCCTCTAAATTTGCACTTTCATTTATGGGGTATTTTGTGGTGTGTTCTCTAAGTGCCCAATTTAAGGCCGAGCCAATATAACCACCACCAGATACAGTAGATATGTAGTCAAACTTTTTTAATAAATTATGTTTTGCTAAAGCCTGTAAAATTCCTAATGAAAATGTGGCAGAGCGAATGCCTCCACCTGATAAAGCAAGGCCAGTGAGTTCTGCATCACTTGCTCTTTTTGAAGTTTCTCTCCATTTCTTAATATATTTGAACTCTGTATTATTAAACTGTTTTGTTCCAAGAACATCTGTAGTTTTTGTAGCAGCTTTATTATCCACTACGGTGGAAGTTTTATCATTAATATCAGACATAATCCCCTCCAAATAAGTTGTTTAATAATATATTTCAGATATTAAAATAGCTAAAACTATTAATTTTTTATTCTTAACACTTATAAAAAAGTGATTTTATGAACAGGTTAGCATTTTAGAATTAGAATTAATAACTAAGCAACTTGCAGGATAAGCTTAGTAACATAATCATCTGCTCCAATTTCTAAACCCATAACCCGATCCAGTTCGGATGATTTTGCAGTTAGCATCAACACGGGAACATAGTTTTGTTGCTCACGTATTTTTTTACAGATATCCATGCCACTCATGCCGGGCAGCATTAAATCCAGAATGACCAAATCATAACAATGATTAGTAATTTGCGAAAACTCTTCATTGCCATCATGGCATAAAGTTACTTAAAAATTTTGATCCCGTAGATGAATTGCCAATAAACTGGCAAGTTCTACATTATCCTCAACAATCAAAATTTTTCCTGACATATGACCTGGCCTGTATTCTGTATTCTGTAT
>JASFYQ010000147.1:0-11442 GCA_045047105.1 Pseudomonadota bacterium
ACTATCGTTTGATAGCTTTGATCCTTTAGCCATAGCTGTAGTTTATCACCAACAGAAATATCCCCTCCTTGTGCAGTGCCGCTGATATTAATATTCTGTTTGGACTCAGCGGAATTAATAATATTGTCTGCTGTAATAGGCTGGATATTAATATCTCCTGGAGTAACACTAATATCCTGTACAATGGTAATAGATGCAGTTGTGGATAAATTCCCCGTGGCAGTAACAATGTTTGTAGACAGTTTTTGATGAGGAAATATTTCAACTTCTATAGAACCCTTGTTAATATCACTCTCTGTTAATAGGTATTTCTTTGCATTTACAATAATGCTATCCCCCATTGCAAGTTGTAATAATGTTATGTTTGCCTTTATGGTTTGGGGCTCTCCCGCTGCAATCTCAGCCCGATTAAAAACACCATCGCCGTTAGTATCTCCTATGAGTTGAATTATTGGAGCAGGAATCCTATTTTTTGAATGGAGTTTTTTTTGCTTATTTGCAATCAGCGTATAATAATCATCCAGCAGCTTGTGATAAGTTATACTTTTGGGGTTTATATGTGACAGCTTATTAATGTATTCCTCTAATTTATGTATATCCCCTCTGCGAATAGCTCTTTTTGACCAATTTAAAAACCGAAGCTCAATTCGCTTTAAAGCGTCTAAAGCAAATTTATTATGGGGATTTTTTGATAATATATTCTGAAAACATTGCACTGCATTTCCATTTTTCCCAGAAGTCAGATCATTACTTTGCATAAAGCTATTACACCGCTCTGTTCCGGTTAATTTTTTTTCAGTAAGTTGCTGGTAGCTGGTTTGCAATGAGGGAAGGTATGGGTTTTTTGGGTTGATCAATTTTAATTTGCTAATATGTTCAAATAATTTTTTTTTATTAGCCTGTTTTATTGCTTTATGAGCCCAATTAATAAAACGTTGCTGAATGATTTTAATCCCCTCTAGGGCTTTACTATTGCCTGGATCACGTATAAGTATTTGTTGGTAACAGTTTAAAGCGTTTCCTGAGTTTCCACTGGTTAGATCGTTGTTGGAAAGGTGGATTTTGCAGCGTTTAAAGTCTGAATTTATAGTTAAAATAGAAGCGTGGACAAAACTGCTATTGATTAATAATAGCAGTAAAAAGTAAGTGATGTTATTTTTCTTAATAGCTAAGAGCATATTCAATACGGTGTGTTTTTTATAGCTTAAAAAAAGAGGAGTGGATTTATACAATTTATTGATTCATTAAATAATAGGCTGTTAGCACTGCAATCTGGCTTTCATCTAAATTGCTGTTAGATGCATCACCATAAGCGCGCCGATTATCAATGCTCCAGTCAGCAGAATTCAGGCTGGTACTGGCTGCTTGGGTACTTTCACGAAAAGAACCAAAGCGCGCATCACCGATTTGATCAATACTGCGTTCAAGATAGCGAGCAAGATCCGGAGTGAGT
This sequence comes from Pseudomonadota bacterium, assembly GCA_045047105.1. Lineage (GTDB taxonomy): Bacteria > Pseudomonadota > Gammaproteobacteria > GRL18 > GRL18 > JADGAU01. The sequence goes on from JASFYQ010000147.1 coordinate 1,454, forward strand.
GATTTTATTACCATGACATTTTTTTGCCTGAGCACATAACCTGATGTTGCCCCTGGAATGGACCAGCTGACATTTTGAAAACAGATAGCCAGTTGTTGAGGGTTACCATTAGAATCTAAATACACAAACAAATCTTCTTTACCTTCAGCGCGCCCTGGTGGCATTTTAATTCCCGCCGCGTCCATATCCGCATATAAATCTGAACTGCAGCGTTCTGTGTTGCTGGCATTTACTTTTAATGTGGGAGCTGTGGAGGTATCTCCAACTACAAAACCATTACGCTCAAAATAGCTTTGATAGGCCTGCATCCAGCCCTGAATAAATGCATTATTAATTTGCATATAAGAGGCATTTCTTTGCAAATCTTTACCAATGGATACTGCTCCAATAATAATACCGATAACAATTAATACAATTGAGATTTCAACTAACGTAAATCCCTTCTGCTGTATGGACATATTTTTTGCTTTAATTGTTATCATAGTTTTCTCTAAAATTTGTTGTTACTTTAATTAAAAATTATCCTAGGACAAGACCTACGGTGATGCTGCAGGAGTAGGAATACAAAGACTAGGTATAATCGCTGACATTTGATCGCCTTCTTTCATGTGTTCATTTATTTTGCATTGCAGATAAGTGATATCATTTACAAAACCATCTGCCTGACTATATAGATCATCTGCAATAACTTTTGCCGCTACAGCCAATGCTGTTGCGGCCACTGCTGCAGCAGTAGTAACTCCTGCGGCAACAATGGCCGCAGTAGATAAGGCAACACTGGGGGCCGCAGCACCAACTGTCAGAATAGCTTGAGCAATTCCAATTGGCATTGTTGTTGCTGCTGTTGCTATTGCAGCAACCGAGCCTGTAGTTGCAGCAGCAGCAGATGCAATATCTGCTGCTGCCATATCACGTATTAGTTGCAGTTGTATTTTGTAATCAAGCATCGTTTGTAACTTAATGTTAGCGGCGCTGACAAGATTTGCACTGGCGTGCCCCGAGGTAGCATCCATCGATACACAACTCAGTTGTTCCCATAGATTATCAAAATACATAACATCAACATAATCATCATAATTTAATGATGCTTTCATGCTTGGTAAGTGATAATTAATGCCAGCTTGGGCATTGATTCCATCCAATGAATTTCCATCACCATCGGCATCTTTGGCACCTGGATCGGCAATAATATAAGCCACATTTTCCATACCCAGGGCAGGATCATTGCTAATATTTAATACGTTATTATCCACACTGGATTGCTTTGCTGTTAATAATGCCTGGCAAAAATCAAATTCATTAGCATTACCGAGAACAACAGGCTGACCAACTGGAGGTGAGCCCTTTGCAATAAAGGGCCGATTTCTATCTGTTAACAGCATAAGATCGGCATCTAAATCCAAACTAAGATTTGGATTTGAGTAAACCGCATAGCTTAAAAGTACCCCCGCAGAATTACGTGGCTCATACGCTAAAGCCAATGTTTGATAAGGCACAAATCCTTGGCTTAAATTACAATTCTCAGTTCCAGACTCATCAGCAGCCGGACAAGGTAAACGATAGTTTGCATAAATAAAACCTTCTATTGCATTATGTATAGAAGGAAAAATAGAGGCATCATAATGCTGTTCTACTTTTTGGCTACGGTATTGATAATAATGTGTGGCAATACCGATTAACATGCCCATAACGATTATTGTCATAGAGAGTTCTATTAAGGAATATCCCAATTGTTTAGACATTAATATAAACCTTTTGCATCTGCATCTTTGGCTTTGCTTAGTGTCGTTTCAGCATAAACGGTCATTTTATTTAACTGCTCTTGGGCCATGTTTTTTTGTAGTGACGCCTCTGCTATAGCATCAGTTGCATCACTTTTATCGGCACTAACTAATGTAGTTGCTGAGATTAATAATGCTGCTTGTGCCGCTGCAGGTACAACAATTGCTGCAAGAGCTGCGCCCAAACTTTCTGCGCCAGCTACAATAGAAATTGCCGTATTTGCAACGGCTAAAAGTCCATCTACAGCTAATAGTGCAACTGCTACATTTGCCTGTGAGTTCATATAGTCATTCACATCAACATCAAACGCTTTTAAATCAAAATAGTATTGAGACAACTCTTTTATATCTTGTGCTACATAGGCTTCACGTGCTGCACCATTAACTACGGCCATTTTTGCAGAGCAATTTAACTTTCCTGATAATTGAGTAAAACTCATTGCATAAACACGGTCATCGTACTGCGCATTGTTTTTTTTGCCTGTTTTTTCAAAACCTAGCCCAGTATTATTTTTACCATCAAAAATAACTCCGTTGTTATCTGCATCTGAATTACCTGGATCCACAATAATAAAAGCCATATTGAGTGGGGATTGTTCGCCTCCTAAATAGGGATAAGAGATTGAATGAACGTTTCTAGTGGCATTTTTTAAAGCCAGACAAAAGTCCAGACCATTACTGTTTGTTGCTTGCACACTATTGGGTAATAAGGGGGTATAGCGGTTTTTATTGGTTGCCAGATCGCTATCTGTTATTAAACTAATACTACTATTGCGGTAAACCGCATAATGTAAGGGCTGTTTATGGGCATTTAAAAAAGGATAGCCCTGATGCAGGGTTTTATAGGGTAATAAACCTGTTTGAGTGGACGTTGTACAATTTTCAAGTCCATCCCCATTGCTATCAGGACAAGGTAATCGATACTGGTTTATTACAAAGCCCATGAGTGAATATGTTATCTTATTGCTTTGCTGTAATGATTTATCTGTGGATAATATCGATGTTAAACGTGTAAATAACGGCTTAAAAGAAATAAACAGGGTTCCCATTATTACCATTACAATGGATAATTCAATTAAACTAAAACCCTGGGAATATTTTTTCATTGTGTTATCGCTTGTTGATCGGCTTGCTCAAGAATATTTTCAGCTCCTGATGCGTAATTAATTACAGTTCCAGTTGTCAGTGTTGATGTGCTACAGATTCCCGTATTGACATCATAAACCTTTCCACTTTGCAGACATTCTAGAGATGCCAGAGAGGATTCTAATTCAGTGAGTGACTGAGTTAGAGCTAATGCGACTTTTTCTTTAATCTCAGCCAGCACATTCTTGTCTAAATAATCTTGATAAGAGCCAACCGGTTGAGAATTGTCGCTAGGATCTCCAAGAGCCTGAGCTATCTGAGTAGATGTTAAAGAGCAGTTGCTTGTGGTAGAACAGTTTTTATACACATTACTTCCTTCATAATACAAGTAATTATCTGCAGCACTAGAGGCAGTAACTGAAGCAGTTGAGGCTACTTGAATTTGTGTATCCAGTTCATTTTTTAATGTATTTACATTTATTTGTACTGCGGGCAAGGTGGCACAACTTGGATCGCTAGGATTTCCCTGGACAACACCATTTATCACCGTAGGATTACATAAGGCTTCCAGCTTTATCTTTGCAGATACTGCTTGCTGATAACTTGTGTTCATGCTAATTGCCAGATCAAATTCATCAATAGCACTGTTTATTGATGTTATAAGCGGTGGATCAGATCCCTTATTATCATTTGCTCGGGCATAAATAAAAATACTATCACGGCGACTTATATAAGTTTCTTGTACTGAAGTCGCTACAGCTCGTGCATTTGTTGCCGCAGTTGCAGCAGCTGCTTCAGTTACTCTTAAATCCACTAATGTATTATTTAACTCAGTAATGATTGCGGTGAAGTCAGCCACATCAATATTTACTGCATTGCCCGCTTTTGAATTAAGATCTGCATATAATCCCGTTGCAATACCATCAGCAGTTACCGATGCAACGACTGCTGCTACTGCTATACCAGATAGTGTCACTCCTGTTGTAGCTGCTACAACAGCTGGTGTATAAGTCGCTATTCCAATACAGCCAATAACCACAGCACAAGCAGCAGTAGATGCTGCTAATGCTGCACTGGCTGTAGCTAAGGTTGTCGAGGCCGAAGCAAGAGCAAACCCAGCTAAAACACCCGCATAAACATTTGCAGCCGTAGTAAAGGCAGACATAGCTAAACCCGTTTCTGCTCCTTGTTTGGTATTTTCTGCTACGGCAATAAGAGAGCCTTGAGTTTGCACAGCTACTGCTAGAATATTTAATGAATTTATGACCGCATCACATTTAAACACTGCTTTTAAATCGATAAATGATTTAATGCGTACATTATCGTCATAAGCTGCATCCAGTGATTTATTGGGAAGATTAAAGCCTGGACCAGACTGCCCGTTTAAACCATCAAATACCCCGTTTATTCCATCTGCATCAATTTTTCCTGGGTAAGCAAGAGCGAAGGCAATATTGTTAATAGCAGAATTATGTTGAACATATAAATAATTTGTTGAGATTGCAGCTGTATCGGCATTTTCTAAAGCAATACATAAGTCCAAGGCATTGATATTATTAAAATCACTGTATTTCCCATCGGCTCGTCTGGGCTGATAACGATTTAAACTGCTAGTCAAATCAGCATCATATGCATAAATAGCATTAAGCTGACTATCCTCTGCTACTAATTCAATATCAGCTATTGTAGTTAAATCAGTATTTCGGTATACACCATATAACATACCCGAATCACCTCTACCCCATTGTGATGCAGTTAATCCCAGGCTTTTATACGGTAACTTTCCTTTATCAGCGCCACTACAGTCTTCTAGAGCATTTCCATTATGATCGGGGCAGGGCAGGCGGCCTTCACGTATTGCAAAAGAAATTAATTTTTGTTCGGCAATACTTAACCATTGATTCTGGTGATCAATTAAACTGCTTTTCTCCTGAAGTAGTTTAATTATAGAGGCTCCAACTGCAGTCATTAGTCCCAATATCATGACTAATTCAATCAGCCCAAAACCCTTATTTTTGTTAGTATATTTAATCATAATTAACTGCTAAGGTTGTTTTGTAGTTGTATTAATAAACACCTACCTGACCTATGAGCTGGTAGATGGGTAAAAATAAAGCAACAATCATTAAAATAAATAAACTTCCCGCAAATAACATCACCACAGGTTTAATTATTTCAGCAATAGATGCAACCAGATTATCAAAACGTTGCTGGTATTCTTCTGCTAAATAGCTTAATTGTTCATCCAGGTTGCCTGACTCTTCTCCGACACTAATCATGCGAATAACAAAACCAGGATAATATTTAGATGCTCGCATTTCACTACTCAGAGTATTTCCTCGAATGATCCCTTGTTGCATTTGATAAATAGTTTTTTTATAAACTTCATTATTTATCGAATGTTCAAGGATTTTTAAACTTTCAAAAATTGTTAGACCCGATGCCACCAATAAACTCAGATATTCAGTGATAAATGCTAAACTGGCGGACTGGGTTAAATTTTTTGATATGGGTAAAAATAATAATAAAGCATGAAATTTATAACGAATTGCCTGGTTCTTTTTAATGGTGAGTATGATAGCTGCTATAACTATTACAAAAGTCACTATAAACAGGCTGATATTGCTACTAAAGTTTTCAGAAAAAGTTATCATCCATTGTGTTAAAGGCGGTAGTTCAACTTGCATTTGCTTAAATAAACCACTAATACTGGGGATTACATAACCGACCCAGAAGGCTGCCGCACCCAGAATGCTAAGGAAAACAAATGCAGGATAGATCATGGCACGTTTGCTATCTTGTATTATTTTTCCTATACGGCTCAGATGGCGAGAGGCATCCATTAAGGTACGATCTAAGGTACCTGAACTTTCACCAATTTGAGTTAAATGTAATACCGTGTCAGGAATAATATCGCTATGGCGCTGGAAACACTCACTTAAAGGCATTCCTGAGTGCAACTCTTCTAATAGATCCTGTGAGAGTTTACGTATTTGAGGCGTTGAGTCTGCTCCAGCAAGTTCTTTAATGGCATCAAATATTGGTATTCCACTGCGTTGCATAAGGGAAATATTACGTAAAAAATCAGCCAATTCCTCTCGTGAAATGGGTGTTGTTCGAAGCATGGCTAATAAATCAAATAGCGGGTTCAGGTAAGCAAATATCATTATCAGCTTTAGTATTACTACATTTAGACGTTGTTCTAAATAATACTGGGCTGAAATTTCATTATTAAATGCCAGTTTAATAAAGCCCGTTTTTTTCTCACCGCTGGCTAATAATCCCTGATAATAAAAGTATCTCATAAGCTGTACTCCTGCAGAGTATTTCCCAACAATCGTTTCACTTCGGCTAAGGTAGTTTCTCCGTCACGTACACGTTTAAGGGCATTTTTTTCAATAGATGAAACCTGCATAGAAGCTAATTCTTTTAACATAACTACTTTGGATGCCCCAGAAGCAATTAATTCTGCTAAGCTATTATTGATTACCATGATCTCGTAGATAGGAATCCTGCCAAAAAAACCGGTTTCACGGCAATGATTACAACCTTTTCCTCTATATAAGTGTTCTACAGGATGCTGTTTAAAATAACTTCTCTCTTGTGCATCAGGAGTATATGCTTCGCGGCAGTGAGAACAAATTTTTCGGCTGAGTCGTTGGTTAACGATACCAATCAAACTATTAGCAATGAGTTGAGTGGGAATATTCAATGACTGTAATCGTGGAACTACATCCAATACCGTATTTACATGTAAGGTGGATAATACCAAGTGTCCTGTTTCAGCTGCGGTAATGGATGCTGAGGCTGTTTCTGCATCACGTATTTCCCCTACTAACATAATATCTGGATCATGACGTAAAAATTGTCGGATAGCGGAGGAGAACTCATAACCGGCTTTGCGATTGACTTCGGTTTGACAAATAATGGGAAACTTATATTCAATCGGATCTTCTACGGTAATAATATTTTTGCCCATCATTCCCTTGGAACGTAAGCCAGCATGTAATGTGGTACTTTTTCCTGAGCCTGTAGGGCCGGTCATTAATAATATGCCATGTGGGTTATAAAATAATTGATTAAGAGTTTCTACGTCCTCAGCATACATGCCCAGTTCATTTAAGCCTAAAACATGTACTCCACTTGCTAATAACCGCATCACAACATTTTCGCCATATTCGGTAATTAATGTAGACATACGGATATCATAATTTGAATCAATGATTTTGGCTGAGAAACTCCCATCCTGGGGACGCAGGCTATCTGAAATATCCATTCCTGAACGCAGTTTTAAAGTAGCAGTCATGCGTTGCATCTGATGAGAAAGAGCAAACATGGGAAAAAGAATGCCATCAATACGAAATGAAATATGAATGCTTTTCTCTTCTGGTTGAATATGAATATCTGAAGCACGTTCTTTTACCGCAAAATGCAATAAATGATCAATTAAAGCATCAGGTGAAAAAACTTGATCTTTATCTTTTTCTAAACGAATTATTTCCTTATTAAATAATTCATTAACCGGGTTATCAATAAAGTAATAATTATAGCGAATAGCATGTATTACCTTGCTAAACTCACCCTGTAAAATGGTGCATTTTAAACCAATACGACGGTGGATTGCTTGCTCTACCTCGATGGCATCTGCATTTCCAATTACGACCAATAAGTGATTATCTTTAAGTTGCAATGGCAAAAATGCGCGGTATAAACAAAATTCCTGATTAAATAATGCCAATACAGCCGGATCAGGTTCCGCTAAATTAGCAATTCTGCCATAGCTTATGCCATTTTGCCGGGCAAGAAAATTGGCTAAATCGTATTCTGATAAGATACCTAAACGAAGTAATAATTCACCCAAACGCTCATTGGTAACCTTTTGTTTCTGTAGAGCTATTTTTATTTGCTCTGTAGATATCAGGTTTGCTTTCAGTAGTGCATCTCCTATGCGCATCTTTTTTTCTACAGTCATTTTTATTTCATTCTCTTTGTTAAATCTTTGGTTGGAGTTTGATCTCTATTTTAGATAAAGTTGTTAGCTGTTTTTCTTTAATAAACGGAGCCATTTTTTTTCTCCATTGTTACCAATAATTTGCAGATCATTTGAAAATGTCGGGTCTGCTTTTGAAAATAATATTAGCCTCCAGCCGTGTTTTTTTAGTCGCTGTTTTATATTTTGAAAGTTGCTCTCTGCAAGCGCTTGTAGCATAGGTTTTAGAAGAGATTCCAATGCATAATAATGGAGAAAATAATAGGTTTTAATTTTTAATTCATTGGACAGATTGGTATCGGTGTTGATATCCTGAGGTATTATAGTGCTTAATATTTTGCGCTGTGCTAATCCTAATCCATACGGTGTATTTTTATTGACACCGGGGGGATTATTGGTAGCTAAATAGAGGCTTGCATCTGCTTGATAGAACGGAATTTTTAGTTTAGCTATATCAAGATTAAAATGAGGAAACCAAAGTTGAGATAGTATCCATCCTATAATTATCAACAATGTCCAGATAAGGGGTAATTTATAATTGATATGGTGTTTTTGTGCAGCAATTGGTCCCTGTAAGTCACATACTGCCAGGCGCATTAATTTAACATCTGCGGTAGTGTTTTTCTGTGCCGAAAGGCCATATAACACACGGTCCATAATTAAATTAATTTGTCTGGGATAACCTTTAGAAACACGATATAAATACTTAAATGCAGCTTTGGTTAAACCAATAGATTGGCACTTTGAGGTAAAGCTTGCCAGGCGAAATTCAATGTACATTATTAATTCAGAGAGGTTAAATGCCGGGAGTTGGATATGCAAAACGATACGACTTTTTAATTGCCGTATTTCGGGAAATGACAAGCGAACCATAATTTCAGGTTGTGCAATAAGTAAGATCTGCACAAGTTTATGCTGATCTGTTTCTAAATTGGAAATTTGCCTTAATAATTCAAGACTTTCCATGCTAAGATTTTGTGCATCATCCAAAATAATAATGGCATTTTTGCCTTGTTTAAACTGACTTAATAAAAATTTATTTAATGCATTCAGTTGTTCACGAATACCGCCTTCAATCAACAGCCCAAAATCCTGGTTAATTGCTTCTAATAAGTTTATTCCGTTTAAAAAGCTATTAAAAATTAGAGAAACATGAGTTTCCTGCTGCGTTAAAATACTGATTAGGCGTCGACTTAAGGTCGTTTTCCCAATGCCAATATCAGCGGTTACTAACATAAATCCTTTACGTGCTTCGATACAGTGGAGTAATTCTATAAGTGATACTTCCATGCGTTTGGTTAAAAAATAATTTGAAGCATCCGGAGTGACAGGGAAGGGGTTGGCCTCCAAACCTAATTGCACAAGATACTGGGCAGTAGCAGTAGTTGACATTTATTTTTCTAAACTCGCTAATAAATTTTTACTAAAGCTTTTGACTTGTATAGAATCGGGATATATTTTTTTCATTTGTTTTAGTCGTGTAATGGCATTTTTATAGCGTCCTATGCGAACATCAAGTAGGGCCATATTCAGACCTGCTTCCAAATCTTCAGGTTGTTGATCTAAAATGTTTTGATAAAAAGACTGAGCGGTATTATTACGGGACTGCTGCAAAGCCCAATAAGCTTTTAATCGCAATAAAACCATGCTTGACTTGCCCGCTAGAATTTCTATTTTATTTAATACTCTTGTTACTTGTGACTCATTATTATTATGCATTGCATATTTAGCTTGTTGAACTAAGCGTTTAACTTTTATCAGATAAGTTTTTTTATCCTTAAACGGGTTAGTTTGCAGAGGTTTTTTTTCTTTAGTTAAGACGATTTTTGTATTGGTTTTTTGAGCTGTTATCCGCTTGCTTACTTCCTTTGCCTTAGGCTGTTTTGTTAACTTAGTTAATTCTATTTTGTTTACAGATTTAGTTTTGTTAAGCTTAGTTTCGTTAACCGTCGCTTTATTATCCGTAGTTTTGTTAACCGTAGCTGTATTTACCATAGTTGTTAAAGGTGTTGATTTGATTATTTTAGTTGCTACTGCAGTTTGGGGATTTTTTATAGTATTTGATAAATACCACTGCCAGCTGAGAACAGCAACTATAGCAACTATGGTAACTATGGTAACTATGGTAACTA
>JASFYQ010000148.1:0-6119 GCA_045047105.1 Pseudomonadota bacterium
TACCCCCTCCTTAAATGAGGCAGATTAAGTAATTAATTTAAAAAGTCAGCTTTGGAGAAAATTCTCATTTCACACATAGCATCAAAATCTATCCCCAGAGAAGTTGCCCCCTGGCGAGCACTTTGTGTTAAACGTTAAATACTTCACTATAGAAAGTTTATAATGTGGCGTTCTTTTTCCATACAAAAACATTAACCTAATAGCTTAACCCTTTCAAGTTGGAAAAACTCCTAATAAGCCATCAGGCAAAAATATTAATACCGGAGTCAGAGTCATTCTCTGGATCTTTTTTGGGTGTGGATGAATTCTCATCAGTTGTTTGTCTACTTTCCATGACCCATTCTTTTACTGCCTGGCGGCCCTGCTTAATAACATCAGCGGGAACCCCCATAGATTGTGCTTTTTTTTGAAATTCCTCTTCAGATATTTTTTTTCCGGATTCTTTTTCTGCTCCTCTCATCTCAGATAGTTGCTGATTAAATACATCCGTATTACTTATTTTAGATATCATATCCATAGCCCCGTAAAAGGTAAATTTAATTGTCCAAAAAGTATATAGAAAAGTTATTTCTATATTATTTCAGTAGTGTAACAATTCGCTAAGCATTGCATAAGACAGGATCAAATTACCAACAGTTAAGATTGTTTTTTGATATTACCAGACCAATCCTATAGAAAGAATAAAACTTATCATTACCATAATTTCCAAAAATATGCTGTTCATGTGTTTCTCCTCTGCTCTAAATAATGATAAGTTTTAAACTGAATAATATTGAATGAAGAAGTTTTGAACATTGTTGAAAGGGTGGTTTTTCATTTTTAACAAGTGATTTGCTTAACATATGAATATTCCTTGAGGTTGTTTAAGTCTGGCTATAATAGCTCCACTTAGTTTCTCAGTTATTTCATCATGAAGTAATAATGTTACAAGTTGTTTCGCAGATGTAGCCTGGAAAATAAGACGATAAAATAGAATTTTGATTAATGTCTGGAAATGCTTAAATAACAGAATTCTTATACAGGCTTCTTGGCTAACAATAAAACCGCTTCAAGCCCCTGTTTTTTTCTATTTTTTAATTGTATTTTCCAACCCTGAGTTTTACACAATTGCTGTACAATTGCCAAACCTAATCCACTGCCTCCTGTTTCCGTATTTCTGGATGCTTCCAGACGATAAAATGGTTGAAAAACCGTATCTAATTGATCTTCAGGAATACCAGGTCCCTGATCAAATATATGGATTTGAAGCAAATCTGAGTGACTATATATTTTTATATTTATCGGTTTTTTTTTGCTGTAATTGATAGCATTTTCCAACAAGTTATTTAATACCCGCTCTAATACACTAGTAGGTAAAGGCCATTGGCACGTTTTATTTTCAGCTAGTAAAGTAATCAATGAACAATGGGGGTGTAATTGGATATATTTTTCTAAATAAAGATGAATATCAATATTCTGATGCTCTTGGGATGTATCAGCAAGGCCTTTAGAAAAATCTAAGGTGCGTTGAATCAGTTGATTCATCTCTTGCAAATCATTTCTTATGCCCTTTAATAAACCTTGATCGTGTTGTTGATCTAACATTTCTAAAGCCAATTGAATTCTGGCAATAGGTGTGCGTAAATCATGTGATATTCCAGCTAACAATACGGTTCTATTTTGTAATAATTCCTGAATTTGGGTATTCATGGTATTAAAACTGCTGGTGAGTTGAAATAACTCTTGTGGGCCTGATTCAACAAGTGGTGCAGGTGCAACACCCTGTCCTAATTGTTGGGTGGCAACTAATAAGTTTTTAATGGGCCGCACCAGGTGGGAGACTAAAAATAAAGAGCTCAGCATCACCAGTATTGCCCCAACACTAATTAAAATAAACAATACCAATGGAGGGTTAGGGCCAATGACACCATGAGGAAATCCTACATAAAGTGTTCTGGAAGCAATAGGAATTTTAACCCAAATCCAGAATTCAGGTTGAAATTCTTCTAGGACCTCTACATTTTCACCCAAATGCTGTTTGATTTCATGCATAAAATATCTAAAAAAAGGGGTATTAACAGAAATAGGATGAAATTTCTGTTTTTGGCTACGTAAACTAATACGATGTTGTTGCTTTAATTCAAACTCAAAATCCTGGCGTGTTGTTGGTGGTAATTCAACCCATGTTTGAGCGGACAAGCTGACTAATGCCGCTAAATGAGACGCTGATTGTTGTGCCATTGGCATCATAATGTAATAAAAAATAACACTGCTTGCTAACAGAACAAAAATAAGTAACAAAGACGAAATGGTCAGTACTGTTCTGGCAAATAGTGTCTTAGGCAGCACTATATATAATCCCTAACCGTGATTTCCTCTTCCTTTTCTTTGTCCATTTCCTTTTCCTTTTCCTTTGCCCTTTCCCTGGGCTGATTTATTGCGACTTTTTGCATCCGCCGCAAGCGTGTTTTTTCTTCCGTCTGCCCCCATATTTTTAAATGCTTCAGTGCTACTATTTTGAGATTTTAGATAGCTTGTTTTTTGCTGTAGCTGATACAAAGTGGGTTCTGCATTATAATTTAAATCTAGCTCCGTTGCATTGGTACTTTTTATAAATAAGCTAAACACCACAATAAACCAGGTAAAAACTAACATATAAATTGACATCACATTTTCCCTCAAAAAGCTCATAAAAAGGGATAACATCCGCTACCCCAATTGAGAAGATAAAATTTAAATACGATTACTCTTGTACACTAAAATACAAAGGCTCTGCACTATAAACAATGCTTCCATTGTCAAGAATATAACCAACGGAAAGACTATAATTTCCACTTTTAACATCTAAATTTCCCGTGAAAATTTCAAAATTTTGCTCACTTTTAAGAATGATTTGTTCTGCATAAGTCAGTGAATTGGTATTTCCATCCCATACCACCCAAGAGCCACTGTCTCTCATTAGTAAAGTACTATGTTCAGAATCAGATGTATATCCAACAACGGCAAGTAATTTTGCATTTTGTCCCAATTCTTGGGCATTTACTCGTATTTTTGATGAAAACTGCGCATTATCATCACTAGTAAAATGGTGACCATTTACAACATACTCTGAGTTACTCAACATAGTATAACTAAAACAGCTGTCCGAACTAATTAAAGCACCATTAGCAGTCATAGATTGGGCACTGTCTATTGCTGCATGACTATTGCTGCTATTAAGAATATCATCCACCTGTTGCTGGCTAAGATAGCCCTGAGAGCTATAAGTCACACCCTGTAATTCTAACTGACTCACAAAAGCCCTTAAATGGCTATAGGATCCATTCAAAAGATTGGTGTACATTTGCACTATAGCCTGATCACTTATTTGCCCAATAGAAACAAGTAAATCGCTGATATCAACTTCCTCAATTAAGGCCCCCACCATCAGGGCATCAATGAGAGAACTGCTGCCTTTGGCTATCAATGAGTCATACAAACTTTGTAAATTGGGATTTGTGAACACACCGTATTCAGCAGCAGCTAGATTAGGAATATTATAAGCGTCTAAAAATTTAGTGACGCTATCAATATGTGCTTGCTCTGCTTTTGCTATGTTTACAAAAACATTATGATTCCAAAGACTGTTTAAATAAACATAAACATCCCTGGCCAGTTTTTCTTCTTCTCCCATAAACTGCAGCTGGGACTCAACTTCCGGAGTTATGGTGCTATCAGTACTCGGTTCTAACTGGCAATTATTAGATTGTTGGGTTGAATCATGTGGACCCAAGCCCTGGCCAAAATCAGAATTTGCATATAGGGGTAGCGAGAGTGCTAAACCAGTAATTGTGGCAAATGAACGTATTGTTTTGTTTATATGCATTATATTTATCCTTTAGTTATCTTAATTTACAAATGTTTTTTAAACTAAGCTAATGGTATAGGACAAATATTTATTAAATATTTCTCAATTTATATAATTTGTATCAAATTGTTTCACAATGAAAAAGAAAATTGTAATCCTGAAGCCCAATCAGGACTGCCAGAGGCAAATCCTTTGACAATATAGCTACTGATTGACCAGTGTTGAGTAATAGACCAATTAACATAAAGAGTTGACTCACGGATAGCATAACTATTCACTAGGAGCTTTTGTTTATAGTCATAAATAATGCCACTGTGTAAGTTGGGAGAAAAAGCATAGTCCAATCCCAAACTGCTATAAAACACATTATCCAGATTGACTGGTTCCGGATCCCCCATAAATTTATAACCAAGGGTCATAAAAGGAGAAAATGAATCAAAACTATAAGCTAGATCAAGGTAAATAGACCAATCAAACTCACCTGTTCCTAATTCTTTATCTTGGTCGGCAGTGGGTATTTTAACTTGCCCCCCCAACTCTAATAAAAAAGGAAGTTGCAATAAAATATCAGCGGCATAAGCAACTTTAATTAAGCTATCCCCCACTCCTTCATTGCTTATTAATCCTTTTTTATCAGGTTTATTATTTGCCTGTCCTGGATTATTCTGATTTGATTTTTTAGCTTTATTGCTAGCCAATTCACCATCATTCCCAGTAGGAATAACACCACCATCCCCTCCTCCAAAAATTCCCCCAGGTCCAGTCATTTTGATATACGAAACAGTTAAGCCAAAATCCCAATTACCCTGGTGATATTTAAATACCATGGGAATATATAACATCTCTGTTTTTTGCTTTAAACCATAATAACCTGAACTGTAATCAAGACCTGAAATCATTAGAATACTATGAGCTTGCGGTGCAAAGAGTAAGGAAAAATCACTACTCTCATCTACAAAACTATTGTTGGCAAAAACCAATGCAGGAGGAAAGAGGCAGAAAAAAATAGCCGTAAGATAGGGTGTAAACGAAAATACCTTCATATTTAGCGCCCAGGTCTTACTGGGCGTTGGGGGCGATAGGGACGAACCGGGCGTGATATTTTTTGTACTGGTTGTACGCTCCTAATAGTGTTTTTTATTGAACGCGTCTGGTTATTCATTATAGCCATTCGCTGCTCATATCCAATTCCATAATGTGTTGCGGACTTTCCTGCAGAAGTGCCAGAAGATGAAAAGGCAGTAGTAGCAATTGCTTTTATTGCAGGATCAACAAAGGGGGAAGTACTTAGCTGTTCAGACGCCCATGCATCTGAGTTTAAATAAAAAAACACAGTCACAACTAAAAAATAATTAGGCAAAATACTTATCCCCGTTCACATCTAGACTTCTAACATTATCAATTATTAAATTCAATCATCATTTATTTTTAAAATAGCATATCATGCAAATATTTCACATTTATTTCAACATTTAAACGCCGTGTTACAAAATTGAAATACCTTCTGATTTAAATATTGTTATACTCATTCCTACACCATAAACACTGCCCAACAAAACAACAAAAAGCAGATATTCTAAAAAAATGGAAAAAATAAAAATATTAGTTGTTGATGATGATAAAGGCTTACGTGATTTACTTCAACGCTATTTAACCGAACAAGACTATGAGGTATTTGCAGTTGCAAATGCACAAGAAATGGATACTTTTTTTACCACTCAAACTGTTGATTTATTAATTCTGGATTTAATGCTACCTGGCGAAGATGGTTTAAGTATTGCTAGAAGATTAAGAGTCATATCTGAATTACCTATTATTATTTTATCTGCAAAAGGTGAAGAAGTTGAAAAAATTGTTGGTTTAGAAATGGGTGCTGATGATTACCTTGCCAAGCCATTTAATCCAAGAGAACTTTTAGCCCGTATGCGGGCCATACTGAGACGAGGAGGAATGAGTAAAGCAAGATCATTAGAAAATAATAACAGCAATACTAAAACCATACCCGAAACAGAAATTGCTGAGCATCATCATCAAGTGTATCACTTTGGCCCTTATTCACTTAATGTGAGTAATTACAGTTTATATGATAAGCAACAAAAAATTCCTTTAACCGCAGGTGAATTTAGCCTATTACAGGTTTTTGTAACCCACGCTAATCGGGTCTTAAACAGGGATCAATTAATGGATTTGATGAAAGGTTATGACCGTACTCCCTTTGATCGTAGTATTGATATTCGGGTCACCCGGTTACGAAAAAAAATAGAAGCAAATCCTAAAGATCCTCAATACATCC
>JASFYQ010000149.1:0-7633 GCA_045047105.1 Pseudomonadota bacterium
AAAAGTCTTTTAAATCAGGTTTTTATATTTGGTAGCGGGGGCAAGATTTGAACTTACGACCTTCGGGTTATGAGCCCGACGAGCTACCAGGCTGCTCCACCCCGCATCAGAAGTTGTGTATTATACTGGCTGTTTTAAAATTTGCAAGTATTACATAATCCATTTTGTAATATTTGTTAAAAATAACAAAATAATTAATTTTTACACCTTGTAAATAAGCAACTAACAAGCTTAAGCCCCCTAATTAATTCATTATTGCTAGGTGTTTATTTCTGTGATAAAGAATTTTAAGTTTTAAGATTTTCTATTATTGTTTTGCATAAATCGCTATTCATATACTTTCATAATGCATTTTAATTCTTTTAAAATTTGCAGTTGATCATCAATAGACAAACTCAATAATTGAATTGGGGAGTGGTTATTTTCCACCTGCTCTATAACTTCATAAACATAATTACAGCCTTTTGCACAAATAGACTCTAATACTGTATCTATAGAAGTTGATTGTGGCTCACCAGATGCGCCAAACCAAAAGTCCATTCCTTTATTTAGAAATTCATCATAGGGAAGATAGTGGGAACCATCACAGGAAAAGTTCAGGCTGACCATACCATTAACAATATTAATCGAGCCTGCACGTAAATAAATGGTTTCATCGGCAAAACGCAGACGACGAAAATAATCAAAAATAACTTTTATTTTTTCTGGTGGCACAATAGCCCGTTCAAAATAGCGACGGCGAGGATAAACCAGGCAAATATCAGGATCGTCTAATTCAGGCATGGTTAAAAGCCGGTAATGATAAGGGTCATCAACTAACCAGATAGTAGTTCGACTACTGGAAAAGTGGAACTTACCATGAAAAACACCATGCTCAATTATTAAAGCTTCCATTAAAGCTAAAATATTTTCAATATTATTATCCATGCGGCTTTGCACCCGTTCTTGCAGGAATAAACCACTTCGAATTGCAGGGTCTCCTTTAATCTGTCGCCATTGTAATTTTTCTGGATAAAGCTCATCACTGCTGGGAAGTTCACGTAAATCGTAATCTACACCAAGAAAACCAATTAGTTTACCGTCTTCATCGCAAATACTATGTACTGCTGTAATTGAAGGGCGTTTTTTTCGTTTACTAATATAGGCTTCGGAAAGAAAAAAATGATTCTCCTCAAAATCATTTTGCATATAGGGACGTCCGGAACGATTTCGACCTAAATGCTCTACTTCTCCGCCATCATTGTTATTATTCAGGGTTGCAGTAAGTTGAATACATTTTTCATTTAAGACATAGATATACTTACAATACTTAAAAACATGGCAGGCATCTTGAAGGCTTTGTTCTAATTTTTCCCTACTATTAATAAAAGGAGAAAGTTTGATGGAAATATCAGCCAAAGGCTGGAACATTAGATCAACCAACATTTTACGTTGGCTGGCAATGGTTTTTTCAAGTAATGAGGGCATATATTTTGACCTAAAACAAATAAAAATAAGCTTAAATGCTTGTATAAAATAGCTGTACTAAGTAATTATACTATACTTTAAGCTATAGAAAACCAAACAAACAACTGATGCTTTACTTGTTTAAGTGCAGCTTATCTATCGTAAGCCTAAAACTAAAAAACTTAATACTACAATTTCATAGCTATTAAAATTATAGTATTAGGTATCTGTAAAACAGCATCCATTAAACTTAAAAGAAGCAGTCTAATGAAAAAGCATATTTTAATTAGCTTAATTTCACTTATTTTTTTAAATTCTTGCGGTACATTAAAGATTAGCTCGATTGGTTAACTAGTTCCTGCTGGTGACTAGTAATCGTAGCTATATGAGAAAGTTGTGTAAACAATACTCCTATAACCGAATTAAAACATTCTCTAGGTAGTTGCACTTCTGGTGAAATATCCTTTCTAATATTATGCATACTTCTACATATTTTAACCATTTTTTCATCACCTAAATCTATATCCCCCCATTCATTTGAAAAAATATTTCTTAATTCTTTGAGTTTATTTAAATCAGCATATTTATTTTTACAAATCAGCCCTAGAGCATATAAACACTGAATCCTTGATGTAAAGTCACCAAGCAGAGCATTTTCGCCATAAATAAGTTTTTTAGAAATATCTCCTTCTATAAAAAATGCTTTTAAAATTTGGCCTAAAAGATCATCAATAAGGGAACACGAGAAGATTACAGCAGATCGATCACTTTCATTTAGAAATTCTTTGGTGAATTCGGGCCATTTCATCAATAATTCATTTGCTTTTTGATTGTCCATATATTTCCTATCGCTTTTTATAGATATAAATGATTACTTACTTTATATACTTTCCAAAATTGTAGATTCTCTTATTATTACCATTAAATGTATGTGTAATTTTTTAAAAAAATAAGATTACCATTATTAATTTATTTTTAATAACGGCAAATGATGGTATTTATGAAATTAAAGCTCTTTTTTTTAAAATTTGAACTAGCCCAGATAAATAAGCCATTTGCTGGGCTTAAAAGTAAAGATGGTCACTCATATCCATATTAATATCACAGATTAAATATTTGCGAGCCAGTTGTAACTATTTTTAGATAAAAGCCAGGTAGACATCCATATTTTATTTCTCCAGATTGACAAACCCCCCAAAATTTACTACCTTTAAAATAATAAAAAATGGCTAACTTCTCTATTTATTTCTGCATCAAATTGATAAAATTATCCCCTACTTTAGTTTTAATAAGGTAATACGTAAGTGAACATTGATATACAAAAAAATACTACTGAAGAGTTAAGAGCAGAAATAATCGAGTTAAAAGTACAGCTGCAAGCCACAGAAGAGCTACTGCTAAAAAACATTGAGAATACTAATGCACTTATTCATACTAAAACACAGTTTGAGGCACTATTACATAATTCTACTGATGGGGTAATTGTTTTAAATTCTCAGGGTGAAATTAATAATTTTAACCTGACTGCTGAAAAAATTTTTGGTTATTTAGAAACACAAATGCTGGGGAAAAGCTTATCCCAGCTGTTTTTATTACCAGAGTCCTACCAAAAAAAAATTACTACTTTTTTATCTGAGGCAAGTGATTCTTATGAGCACACCCAACAACCTATACAGGGCATAAGAATAGATGGCTCTATTGTTCCCTTACATGTTTCTGTTAGCTTTGTAAGTAAAACAGAAGATCGCCTGTTTTTTTTTAATGATGATGATCCTTCCGATCAGGATGAGCAAGATGAATACGAAATATTTATGTGTTTTCTTAGTGATCTATCTAAAGACATAAAAATGAAAGAAAACCTGAAGCAGCAAAAAGTGGTACTAGAACAGAATAATCAACTATTAATTAATGAAATTTCAGAGCGCAAGAAAATTGAAGAATCATTAAAAATTGCTACAAAACTTGCAAATATTGCCAACAAAGCAAAATCTGAATTTTTAGCCAATATATCTCATGAATTACGTACACCAATGCACGGGATTTTAAGTTATGCCAATATGGGCATAAAAAGAATTGATAAATCGTTATCAGCAAGTAATCTTAGGTATTTTAGCCATATAAAAACCAGTGGCGATCGCTTACTCAGCCTTTTGAATGACATGCTTGATTTATCTAAACTGGAATCTGGCAATATGGTTATAAACTATAGCCTGGCTTCCCTTCATTCTGTTGCACAAAATTGTGTTGCAGAACAACAAATACATCTAGATAAAAACAATCAAAAAATTATTTATTTATCAGAGGATATAAAGGGTAAGGGAGTTTTTGATAAATCTAAAATAACACGAGTTATTACTAACTTATTATCCAATACAATTAAATTTTCTCCTAATAATAGCACTATAAATATTAATATTAAAGAAACTGAAATAAAAATAGAGGGTGATAAAAAACACCCAGCATTATTATTTTCAATAAGAGATTATGGCAAAGGAATTGTTTCTGGAGAGCATCACGTAGTATTTAATAAATTTGAACAAGGCTCTGTCTCAGAAGTAGGTACAACTAAAGGAACGGGTTTGGGTTTGCCTATCTGTAAAGAAATTATTGAGTTACATGCAGGTGTAATATGGGCCAAAAATCACCCTCAAGGAGGCGCGGTATTTAGTTTTATAATTCCTCTATCCCCACATAGAAGAGGAGATAATTAATACTAAAAAAGCAATGATTACAGATAATTATAACATTAGGCAGCTTATTTTTTTTATGTTATAGTCCTATATTCTTTTTTTATATGGTTTATATTTATACAGTTTAAAGGGAAACTATGCTTTCAAATAAACACATATCCATCAAAAACTTAATCTTATCTGCTGCTTTAATTGTTTCCATTATTTTATTCATTGGTATTTATTTTGCTGTTTCATCCATCTATGCAAGCGGAGTAAAAGAAAATGCCCGAACTACATCACAAACCTTAGCCAATATAACTTTTAGCTCCATGTATCAGGTAATGAGTCAGGGCTGGACTCGAATACAATTAGAAGGTTTTATAGAATCATTACAAACTGATTCAAAAAGTAATAACTATAGCATTAGTATTTACCGTGCCCCAATAGTCAGCCAAAAATTTGGAACCATCCAACAATCCCCCCCTGATCAGATGGTATTAAAAGCCATAACAAGTGGTAAGATTCAGCAACAGCAAGCAGATATGAGCATTCGCAATACATATCCTCTACTTGCCGAAAAAAAATGTTTAACTTGTCATAACAATGCAAAAATAGGGCAAACACTGGGAGTTATTGATGTAAAACAAAACCTCTCAGCTCTTATTCAACAAACTAGCCGCAGTTTATTTTCCTCCATACTTGCTTTTATGTTATTACCTATGGCTATGGCTATGGTGGTGGCTGTTTTTGTTAGTAAAAAAATTAATATTTCATTAGCACAATTAAGTTCTAAAATAGAGAAGATTAATAAAGTCTCAGATCTGGCTAACATTCATGTCCAACCTATGCAGTTTGGCCTAACCGAATTTAATAATATTTTTGACAAAATCAAGGAATTATCTGACAAACTTAAATCTGTTGCTGTCGATAAAGATCTTTTAGAATTTGAAATCCGGTTATTAGAAAAATTTGTAATCACCTCTGAAGTTGTAAAAGATTGGCGTGAATATATCAGTTACTTGCTCAGTGATATTAATGAAATAATTGAGGCCCACACTCTATTTTCTATATTTAAAATTGATGATGAACTATTTGATCTAGAAGTATTCTGGTTACATCCCCCCACCAAAGAAACCAAAATAGAAATGGAAGCGTCCATTAAAAAATCATTATCCAAAAACCCTCTATTTGATATTTCTGCCGCGATAAATATACAACATAATATTGCCCATCCTGATAGTAAGGCTATCTCTCTTAATGAACAAGAAATAACTCTACAAACTAAATCACTATATGTTGAAACACCTAAAATTGGAGGAATTGTAGGTATTGGAGTACATTCTGATATTGTTAAGGATTCCACTCGTTTATTAGTGATGGAAAGTATTTTATCCACCTTATTAAATGTAGTCGGTTCAGTAAAAGCTATCTATAAATATACCCGTGACCTAGAATATTATGCTACCCGCGATCCACTCACAGAACTATATAACCAACGCCTATTCTGGGAATTACTCAGTTACGAGGTAATCCGAGCCGAACGACATAATTATAAGTTTAGCCTGTTAGTCATAGATCTTGATAACTTTAAAAACATTAATGACAGTTATGGACATGCTTTTGGCGATAAATTTCTTCAGGATATTTCTGCAAAAATTCGGGAGGCACTACGTGGTGGAGATATTCTAGCACGTTATGGTGGAGATGAATTTGTAGTTATTTTACCAGAAGCAGATATTGAACAGGCCAGCCAGATTAGTCAGCGCATTTTGCAATACACTGGCAATTTATGTCTGCAAAGTCCTGAAAACAACCCCGTTAAAAGCACTCTATCCATTGGTATTGCAGTTTATCCCGATCACGCAAAAGAAATAAAAGACTTATTTCTATTTGCCGACAATATGATGTATAAAGCCAAAGGCGAAGGAAAAAATTGTGTTCGCCTTCCCAGTGAGAATGATTTAGTTGAGGTATTTAAGGACATTGGTGAGAAGAGCATGATTATTTCTGCTGCCATTGAAACAAAATCAGTCATCCCTTATTTTCAGCCTATTTTAGGTTTAGGCAATAATACCATTGAAGCCATAGAAGTATTAAGTCGAATTCAATTAGATGACAAGACTATTCTTAATGCCCATGAATTTATTGAAATTGCTGAAAAAATGAGTGTTATTCATAAACTCGATTATGTTGTTATGGAAAAAGCCTTTGAGCTATGTAAATCTTCTCAGTTTAAAGGACTAATTTTTGTTAACCTATCACCCAAAGCTTTGATATTAAGTGAATTTATTCCAAAAGTAAAACAACTGATTGAATCCAGCGGCCTAAACACAACACAAATTGTATTTGAAATTACTGAACGTGAAACAGTAAAAAACCTGAGTTTATTAGAAAAATTTGTTAGCGACTTAAAAGCAGAAGGTTTTAAATTTGCAATTGATGATTTTGGCTCTGGATTTTCATCTTTTCACTATCTAAAAAACTTTCCAGTCGATTTTGTAAAAATTGAGGGAGATTTTGTGCGAAATATGGTCAATGATAAGCGTGATGTTGCCTTTGTTAAAAGCATTTCTCACCTGGCTCATGAACTAGGTGCACAAACTATAGCTGAATTTGTTGAAGATGAAGAAACCATTGAATACCTTAAACTAGCAGGTGTCACCCATGCACAGGGTTACCATATTGGCAAACCAGATAAAAATATAATTAATAATAAATTGAGTTATAAATATAAAGGCATCTAGATTTTTTTAAAATGGGCCAATAAAGAAAAGAGTCCCGTTGAGTTTGTAAGTCAAAATATACTAACTATCTTAGGCTATACTCCAGATGATTTCATGGAAGGTAAAATTAAATATTTTGATTTAATACATCCTGATGATATTGCTAAAGTAATGCACGAGATCGATTATTCATCCACGCATGGTATAGATGAGTTTACACATGAGCTATATAGAATAAAGGATAATTTAGGTAATTATCATCATGTTTATGAACATACTCAAATCATACGTGATAACCAAGGAAATATTATCCATTATCAGGGATATATTTCAGATGAAACCGATTTTTTTCAAAAACAGGAACGGCTTGAACTGGTTTTATCTGGTACAGGCTTAGGCCTGTGGGATTGGAACCCCTCTACAAATCATGTTGTTTTTGATGAGCGCTGGGCAAATATGTTAGCTTATAAATTATCAGAAGTAGAGCCTTCATTAGAGTCTTGGGAATCCAAAGTTCATCCAGACGATATAAGTGATTGTTATAAAGACATTCAAAAACATCTTGATGGTAAAACACCATTCTACAATAATATTCATCGTATGATGCATAAAGATGGTAAGTGGCGATATATTTTAGATAGAGGCAGAGTAGTTGAACGAGATATAGATAATAAGCCAATACGTTTTACTGGTACGCATACTGATGTAACTGAGCTGAAAGAGTCTGAAATAAAACTCAAAAAAAGGACTTTGGAGTTAGAACGTTTAAATCAGCAACAAAATAATATAGTT
>JASFYQ010000150.1:0-20366 GCA_045047105.1 Pseudomonadota bacterium
TTTTTGCCCTCAAAATGGTCACATATTCGTATATGCTCACATTTTTCGGTCAAAAAAGCCTGATTCTGAGGCAAAATCTAAACACGCTGAGTAGTTACACTTATTTTATATTTATCTCTTCCCTTTTCCAAAATGAAAAAAGGGAAGTTTATTAGAACAATCTATTTCAATAAGTCCATAATAGCTTGTCTTTTCAGCTCTTCAGCCAATTCGTAAGCAGTATTGCCCTGACCATTTTCATGCGACTTATCTGCCTTATGTGATAATAGGTACTTAACAACATCTATGCTATCACTTCTAACAGCATAAAATAAAGGGGTTTCTTTTTCAGAATCTTCTAAATCAAGAGTCGCCTTATGTTCAAGTAAATATTTAAGCGTTTTAAGATTATTCTTTTCTGCTGCATAATGCAGAGCGGCTGAACCAAAGTTATCCTGAAAATCAATATGCTTGATTTTTGGTAAAATTAATTCAATCATTTCAGCATTATCTTTATTAATTGCCGCCATAAGAGCTGTCATACCGACATTATTAGGAATACAGGGTGCAACTTTCTGACTGTATTGAAATAAAGCACTTACCACTTCATTATGACCACCATTGATGGCATACATCAATGCTGAATTTCCAAAACGATCAGATGAGCGAACATCTGCGCCAAAATCCAATAATTGTTTAACAATAGAAACATTGCCATTTTTAGAAGCAATCATTAATGAATCTAAACCTGCACGGGTACGATCATGGATGTTTGCACCAAACTCAATTAATAAAGCAGTTACTGATGCATGACCAAATTGAGTAGACAGAGTAAGCGCTGTATCACCTTTTTTAGTTCTGGCGTTAACTTCTGCACCATAGGATAATAAACTTGCTACCAGGCTAACATTGCCTGTTTCAGCAGCATACATCAATGGCCGCTTTCCAAATTTACCTGGGGCGTTAACATTTGCACCTTTACTAATCAAAATACCCAACTGGCGTTCTGTTCCCCCAGAAGCAACATCCAGTAATTGTTTGTCAAGCATTGCATCAGACCAAACATTGTTGGACATGGCAAATATAAAAGAACTGATAAAAAAAATAGAGATTTTTTTAGTATCAAACATCCTGCATCCTCAATTTAAATTAAAAACTAATAATAGAGCTAGTTGAATTAAAACTTTCATATAAGCTCTGTTCTTTAAAAATAAATATCTAAATTTAAATAACGGTATACATGGCATAAGAAAAACACCACCTGATGTCAAAAAATTTAGGTATTTTAGATTTTGTTAATAGCTTAATCTCTTGGCGCAGAGAAAAAACCGGATCTGAAATCTGGATTTTTCCAGTACATACTTTCAGCAACTATAGACTTATCAGGGCGTAAACGAGAAACATAATCGGCAATTACTTCCAGTTCACGGTAATTAAAATGCTGGATCTGTTTAACCATTTTTTCATCCGCATTTCTCCGCTTACCACTTTTAATCCAGTGCAGTTGTCTTTCTAAATAACGAAAATGTTGCCCATGAATGCGGGGATAAAACTTACCAGCATCTCCTTCACCATTTGCTCCATGGCATTGTTTACATTCATTATCGTATAATTTTTTACCTAAGCCCAGATTCATACCATAACCAAGACTATTATTAGGAAGCATGGGTAATTTACTGATATATGCTGAAATATCCGCAAGAGACTGACTGCCTTTAATAAATAAAGGTGCAGTAAATGGTAACATAGTAGGATTATCGCGGTTGCCCCTATGTATATCTAACAATTGTTTGATAATAACACTTTTATGTTGTCCAGCTATTTGTGGAAAATGTCCCGAAGGTGTTCCCCAACCTTCTGGTGAATGACACACTGCACAGTTATGATATAAGTCCCTGCCTTCTTTAAGGTCTGGAACGGCAACCAGCGCTTGCTTAATCATGTCATCTAATTCTGCTTTGTATTCAGTATCGGCAGTTGAAATACTAGCAAAAAACATGAGTAATACAAAAATTAACAAAACAAATAGGTTTAAATTTTTTGGTATCTTAGTATGTAAATAATTTATTTGCATCAATAACACCTTTTTAAATTAATAGAATAATGGATTTATAAAACGAGTCACTAGAACAGAGAGCTGTATCTTAAGATCAGCAGTATTAAGCTCTTAGATATAGCCGGAAAATAACAACCGCTTATTCTCCGGCGGGACATCATTTAGTGCATGGTAGTAAAACCAATCATCACTAAAGTCAACAGTGATAAACCTGCAAATATTAATAAGATTCCAATCATATTAGAACCTGTTCTTACTAATCTTGATGGTTTACTAACCAGATGCTTCTCTAATTCGCCACTGGCTTTTAGACGTTCATACTCTAGTTTGTGCTCATGTTTAAACTCATCCAGAGGAATAGAACCCGTAAAGATAGTTGTGCTCATAGGGAATTTATCGGGTCTAAAGTGCGCGTTAAAGAAGTGCACCGTAAACAAGAAGATAGTCGCTAATAGAGCTTCTTCTGCATGAACAATAGTGGCGATATTAAACACAAATCCGGGCAATACTATTGCGGTTTTAGTTGGGAAGAATAACATCATACCACTAAAGCCAATAATAGCAGCACCCCAGAATGGTGCCCAATAATCAAACTTCTGCCAATAAGACCAGCGGTCAAAACTTGGACGTTCAGCCTTGCCAAAGAACCATAACATCATGGCTTTAACATCCGCTAAATCCTGCCAGTTTGGTATCATTGATGTAGGGCCAAACCAACGGAAGTTTTTATAATCGCTAAAGATATTATAAGCAACCGTAAAGAAGTGGATTAAGAATACACTTAACCATACCGTTGCTGCAGTGCGGTGAATAATAGCTTCAACCTGAGGTCCTCCAAGCATATTCATAACTACAGGAGCCCAGCTGGTATGAGAGAATAATAAAGTTGAACCCGTTAATACCAGAGTCATGGTACTTACAGCAAACAATAAGTGCAGTACACGCCAGGTAGTGGTAAAGCGACGGAAGTATATAGTATCTTCTGTAAGAGGTGGTATATAGCCTTTGCCCTGTTGGCGATCTTTAAATTCACGGTAGAACCATAAAATAACATGAGTCCAGAAGAACAAAAATACCGCGGCTATTAATACAGTCATAAATTTAGCAGTTAAGTAGATAAAGGGATATTTATCAAAGTCATCTGCATTACCATGGGCATGGAAACTTAAGAAACCTTCTGGTGCATCTTCATGACATTTTTGGCAAGTTTCAAGGCGGTTATTCAGGTGAACCGTAGAGGTGGGATCATCAATTTTCTTAAGTTCATGGCTGCCATGGCAATCATAACATTTAGCGGTATTGGTATATCCTAGACGATTAACCTGACCATGATACGAAGATAAGTAGGTTTTCATTGATTTTTCATGACAGCTACCACAATTTTTAGTGATAGTTAATTTCATCTTGTCTTTAGCGGGAGAGGAAATATTATGCGTGGTATGGCAGTCCGAACAAACAGCAGCATCACTGTTTTTCTTTTCCATAACTTCTTTACCATGAATAGAGGTCATGTAGGCTTGTTTTTCCTTTTCATGACATCGACCACATACTTCAGGATTTTTTAATCTATGGTCAGCTCGAGCTTCTGAGCCTAATGTACCAATATTATGAGCATCATGACAATCATGGCAAGTTGCATTGGTTTTGGATTGATCGGCTTTACTGGGACGAGCATGGATTGATTCCATATAACTTTCAATCTGCTCAATCACAACCCCTAGTCGTTTATACTTTGGGTCAGGATTATCTTTTTGTTTTTCCCAATTTTCTTCGTGACATTGGACACAACTAACAGTTAAGGGAAGATATTCATCATGTTCACCTTTAGTTAGTGAGACATTAGCATGACAGGAAACACAATTATGTTCACCATGTACACTGCCTTCAAACATGTCAGAAGGAACATAAATATTGCGAGTAATACCTTTGTGGATACCTTCATCATATTCATACTCTTTGTCATCTTCATCATCATGACACTTATTACATTTTTTATTCGGAATCAGTTTTTTAGGTACTTCTTGCTTAGATGAATTTGAGCCAGATTCCATTGCAGCATGTACTGGCAAGATAAATCCCAGTAGCAATAAGACCAGCAGCAGCCCCCCGACTTTAGTTAATCCTCTCATAAATTCCCCTTTATTTAGATGGCTATTATTTGATCTTATTTTTAACAATCGGGCAATAATATACTGAATAGAAAAATAGATCAAATTAAATAAATTAGTCTTTACATGGAGAATAGTTTACTGCTTTAATCTGATTTCAACCTCACTATGGGACTGCTTTCCAAGCGAATCAATTAATGTAAGCTTATGTTTTCCTTCACTAATAGGCCATTGTATCTCATACTCATTATTATTAGACTGAATTGCTGAATGAAGGTATAAACCATCAATTATCCAAAAGTATGGGGGGGTTCCTCCTCTGGCTTTAAGACTAAGCTGCACTATATTTTCAGTTGAGACTTCGGTAAATTCAATCTGACTTCCATCCAGAGGATATAAAATATAGGGGAGATTTTGTTTAAACTGCTGGCTTTTATTTCCCAGCCAGCGCAGATGTTGTGGCAGCTGCTGATAGGATTTTAAAAACCCCGGATTAACCAGATTCAGGTTATAGTAAGTTGAGTTTTTAATAGGCAAAACTGCAAATAACTGTTTCAACAATGGGCTGGCTACCTGACTACCTGTTTGCTGATGAGTAAAACCACCATCTATTCGACCAACCCAAACTCCAATGGTATATTGTACATTATAACCAATTGACCAGGCATCCCTATAACCATAGGATGTTCCCGTTTTATAACCAATACATTGTAGCCTGATGCAGTTTTCCTGGGGCATTTTTTTTAAAATATTATCAATATAACTAGCAGCCTCAACTGACAGTAATTTTTTCTTTTGAATTTTATACTTTGTTGGTAAATAAACTAATTGCAGGTACTTTCCTGCATTGGGCAAACTACTATACATTGCCACCAAACTTTCCAGACTTAAACCACTGCCTCCTAAAGCAATTCCTAAACCCGCTATTTGTGCATTTTGCAGCACCAGATTTATACCAATAGTGTTTAACCGTTGAATAAACGCACTGACTCCAATTATGTTTAAAGCTTTTACCGCAGGAATATTTAATGACTTAAGCAGGGCCTGTTCAATAGTCACCTCACCAAAATAGCGTTGATCAAAATTTTCAGGGGCATAACCATCATCATATCGCAGCCGTTGATCCATTACCTGAGTTAAAGGATGGAACAATTTTTTTTCAAAACCATAGCCATAAATAAATGGTTTTAGTGTGGAACCAGGAGAACGAATAACACGACTAAGATCGATTTGTGAATCATTAAAAAAATCCCCTGAACCAATATGCGCAAGCACTTCCCGATTAGTATTATTTACCACCAGTACTGCAAGGCTTTGCCCAGAAAAATTACTGCCTTTTAATACAGTATTTTGATATTGTGTTACTTTTTGCTTTACTAATATTTGCAGAGCTAAATCAATGGAACTTCGAATAAGTTGTTTGCTCGGATAACGCTGATGTAATTGTTGCGATAAATGTGGAGCAAAAAATGGCGTTTGTTTACGCTTAAGCGGTATGGCTTGTTGTATAGCAATCTGATAATCATCCGCAGCAATTGATTGCTTATTTAACTGGCGAAGCAAAACTGCATTTCTAGCAATTACAGCTCTATTTCTAAATCTATCTGGCCTACGACGTTCTGGAGACTGAGGTAAGGCAATTAATAAAGCAATTTCAGAATAATTTAATAAATGTGCCGTTTTACCAAAATAAAAATAACTGGCAGCTTCAATGCCCTGAATATTTCCGCCATAAGGAGCCAGAGTTAAATAGATAGATAAAATCTGTTGCTTAGATAAATCCGACTCCATTTGTATAGCCTGAATTATTTCACGTATCTTATTAACTAGCGTTCTGGGTCTGGGGCTGAGTAAGCGAATCGTCTGCATAGAAAGAGTAGAGGCTCCAGAAACCACCCTTGCAGTAAATAATAATTGCTTAATTGCTCTAAGCACAGCCCAGACATCCACTCCAAAATGTGAATAAAAACGTTTATCCTCATATTCAATTAAAGCATTAATAAATTTGGGATCAATCTGGGATAAGTTTGCTGGAAATCGCCAGAAACCATCTATAGTAGTAAAAAATCGTAAATTT
Source organism: Pseudomonadota bacterium (assembly GCA_045047105.1). Classification (GTDB taxonomy): domain Bacteria; phylum Pseudomonadota; class Gammaproteobacteria; order GRL18; family GRL18; genus JADGAU01. Next base: position 6,221 of record JASFYQ010000150.1, read on the forward strand.
TCACCATTTCTATCTAGTACTTTCACGGCATAATCAGGATGTTCTAACCAGAGTCTGGGTAAATCAGCAATTAATTTTCCCAGGCTCATGGCAACAAAACTCAGGGCTATTACTAAAAGCAGAGCATATTTATAGCGATTGATTAATAAATTTTTCAAGGCATTCCTAAACACAAATGTATTTCAGATTAGATTATAAATAATATAACAAAAATTTCCTTTATTTCTGCCTTTTTGCTTGAAAATGTAGCATATTTTCCTTATTCTTAACACTAATCAAAAACAATACGAGTAAAGTCTAAACTCACTATATATGAACGATTTATCAACAGCCAGTTTACAGGCTATAGAACTATTATATAAACTTGATCCAGAGTTATGGGAAATCATCTTTTTATCCTTTAGTGTTTCTCTTCGAGCAATACTAATTGCCACACCTTTTGCTATAGTTATTGCTTTTTGTCTCTCCTATCTACATTTTCCAGGACGTCGGCTTTTAATCTCTTTATTTAATACCGCCATGGCAATTCCTGCTGTAGTAGTGGGATTAACTCTTTATTTATTACTCTCTCGAGCTGGGCCTCTGGGTGATTTTAAATTGCTATTTACTCAGGAAGCGATGATTATGGGACAGGTAGTGCTCTGTTTCCCTCTATTAGTAGCACTCAGTCATGCAACCTTACAAGCAACCGATAGACGAGCCTGGGAAACAGCAATCACTTTGGGAGCCTCTCCTTTACGAGCAGTATTTACTGTTTTAAAGGAAGCTCGATTTGGTTTAATCGCAGCAATTATTGCGGCTTTTGGTCGCATTATTGCAGAAGTAGGTTGCTCTATGATGGTTGGAGGAAACATTCTAAACTATACCCGCAATATTCCTACCGCTATCGCTCTGGAAACCAGTAAGGGTGCATTTGCCCAGGGAATAGCTCTGGGATTGGTGTTATTATTATTAGCCCTGGTCTTAAACCTGTTTTTAACCTATATTCAGGGAAGAGGCGAGGTTTTATCATGACAGCTCAGCAAGCTATTACAGCTAATAAAAAAAGCACTGGCAAAATAATTAATTACACACTGGGAAATATAAGTTTAACCCGAAACAAAAACACTATCTTAAACAATATTTTTTTACAGCTAAACTCCGAACATTTTATTCTAATGACGGGACAAAATGGTTCTGGTAAATCTACTTTATTAAAAATAATTTCAGGCTTATTACAACCCGATAGTTTTTTCTTAGAAGAAAATAATAATAAAAGATCCTGGTCAAAAATTAAAAATAAACTACGCAAAAATCTATGTTATTTACACCAGACACCCTACCTTTTTAGTGGTACAGTATATGATAATATTGCCTATGGCTTGCAGCGACAGGGAGTCCATCCCCAACAAATAGAACAGCGGGTAGAGGAAGCATTGCAGACTATTGCCCTGGAACATTTACGTAATAGAGACAGTAATGCACTCTCTGGTGGAGAAAAACAGAGAGTAGCAATTGCTCGTTCATGGGTTATCCGGCCCAGCTTTATATTATTAGATGAACCCTTTGCAAATATGGATAAAAAATCCCGCCATAATTGTTATGATTTAATAAATCAGCTTAAAGAAGACAATATTGGTGTTATTTTAACCAGTCACGATCCGCATAGTGGAGACCTGGCTTTTAATCGACACCTGCATTTGTATCAGGGAGTTATCAGTGAAAAATAAATTTTAACCTAAACCAGACTAGAAAAATTATGACTAAAATAATTACAGTAGATCAAGCGCTTGATATTATAAAAACCCAGATCAGCCCAGTGGATAACCAGCAAACCGTTGTTTTGCCAAATGCACTGGGCAGAACGCTGGCAGAAGATATTATTTCACCGATGAATGTGCCTGTTTATCAAAATTCTGCCATGGATGGTTATGCTATTATTGGCACCGATCTACCTCAACAAGGTATAAAAAGCTTTAAAAATATAGGCACTGCTTTTGCTGGAAATCCATACACAGGCAGCTTGGCTACAGGCGAATGTATTCGTATTATGACTGGTGCAAAAATTCCAGAAAATGCTGATACCGTAGTAGAGCAAGAAAAAGTTACTCTAAATGCAGAACAGGTTGAGATAGGCAGTAATAATTGTTGTGGTCAAAATGTTAGAAATATTGGTGAAGATATAGCTAAAGACAGTGTAGTTCTTGCAGCAGGACAGGTAGTTGGTGCAGCCCAATTAGGTGTTTTAGCCTCCTTGGGCATTGCCTCTATAAAAATAAAAAGAAAACTGCGCGTAGCTATTTTTTCCAGTGGTGATGAAATTCGCAGCATTGGTGAAAGCTTAAATGGAAGCCAGATATACGATAGCAACCGCTATACTATTACCGGTTTATTAGCGGATCTAGGTGTAGAAGTTATAGATATGGGAATTGTTCCCGACAAAAAACAGGCTATTCGTTCTGCATTAGCAGAAGCCGCTATAGAATCCGACTTAATTATTACCTCTGGTGGTGTATCAGTAGGAGATGCCGACTTTATTAAACAATGTTTAAACGAAATGGGGCAAACATATTTTAATAAACTACATTTAAAACCCGGCAGACCACTCACCTTTGGACAAATTAATAATACTCACTTTTTTGGTTTACCAGGCAACCCTGTTGCAGTAATGGTTACCTTTATGTATTTTGTAAGACCTGCAATTAAACAATTATTAGGACATTTAGACTCTGAATTAATTACGCTAACAGCTCCGTGCCTTAGTCCACTGCGTAAACTCCCAGGCAGAACGGAAATACAAAGAGGTATTTTAGAGCAGGACAAAAACTTAGGCTGGGAAGTAAAAACCAGTGGTAAACAGGGTTCTGGAGTATTAAGCTCTATGAGCAGGGGAAACTGCTTTATTTATCTGGATCATGACAGTGAATCTATTAAATCTGGAGATCAGGTAATAGTCCACCCGTTTAAGTTATTTTAAGTTTAACTGCGTTTTTCAGGTTAAATTTCACGGCCTAAAATGGGGGAGTAATAGCGAAATTTGGCAGGAGCATGGGAGGAGATAGCAGAAATTATCACCACCAGCATAAAAATTCCCAGGCCATAATCAGGGAAAATAGGTAATAACAGTAGCAAAATAAATTTAAAACAAATTGCCAGGCCCCTATTTTGCAATATCCATTTACCATTTGACCAGAGGCTTAAAAAAACCATTGCCAAACCTGAGATAATACTCACTAAAAAATAAGGCATCCATAACGATTGCTCCGCATTAAATAAAACCCCACCTGCAACACCCAAAAGCCCAAGCAGATGAATGGTACGCAAGATAATATCTAACCAGCGTTTAGCTTTAAATCCTCTGGATTGTTCTGGGAGAAAAATTTGTTTAAATAACATAATGCTATTTTATAATAAAAATAAGCTGTTAACCACTGCAAGCAGTGATTAATCCGTCGAATGCTTAAGTGTAATTAATATGTTTAATCTGAGATAAGCACTGCAAGTTCTGAATAATAAACTGGCTTATTTGTTCTACATCATTCAGGTCTAAAATTGGAATATTACGAGGATTAAGTTCAGGCTCAAGATCACAGGCCAGAGCAATTACGCTGGAATCATGAGTATATATGTACGGGTTATTAGTAGCACTGCGGTGTAATTCAATTTTAGGAAAGTGATATTTTTTAAAACCTTCCACTAAAACTAAATCTAAATTTTCTTGATCGAGCTGTTGTAATGCTTCTTCTAAAGTAACGGGTTGTTGATTACGAGGAGTAATTTTTGCAATACAATTATCCGAAGCAATTAACATTTGCCTGGCACCTGCCTGCCTGATTTTATAACTGTCTTTTTCTTTATGATCAATTTCAAAATTATGGTGCGCATGCTTAATCACTCCAATACGCAGGCCATGCTGCTCCAGCAATGGGATTAAACTGGTTAATAAAGTAGTTTTTCCGGTACCACTATAGGCACAAATTCCTATAAAAGGGATGGGGTATTGAATCATATTAGCATCCTTGTTCAAGTTGATTTCGCTGCTCTAGAGTATTGATATTAATAAAACAATCCTGAATATCGGAACAATCAACCTGAGTTAAGTCGTGTTGCTGATACCAGCGATCAATTTTTCGTTCTCCTGATTGTAGATAAGCTTCTAAACTATGTTCTAAACTTTTTAACAAGCTTACATATACGGGTTGCATACGTTTACCATCATGTGCAACCGCAATATCAGTAGAACTATTTCGGCGAGCATTAATTAATCGCTGCATTAATTCACCTTTTAATAAAGGGCCATCACAGGGAACAAAAACCAACTCCTGTGTATCAGCCTCTTTCATTGCAGCAAGAAAACCTGCCAGAGGGCCAAGAAAATTATTATCTGCATCACTTACCACAGTATATCCAAGCTGCTGATAGGCCTCTATATTTCTATTTGCATTAATTATTAACTGGTCCACATGTGGAGCAAGTGCTTTAATTATCGGCTTAATTAAAGCCTCCCCATTAAAATCAACCAGACCTTTATCAATACCTCCCATTCTACTGCCCTTTCCACCAGCCAGTATTACCGCAGTTATTTTTTTAATCTGGGACATATATTTATCCTAACGAATTATTTAACGGGAATTTCCCCAGCCACACTATGTTGAAAAGAGGTGTCCACCATTGGTGTAAATAATTGATTACCATCGATAGCAAAATCATAAATAAGCTTTTGACCCAGTTTAGAGGTTATCCATTCAATCAGAGCTAAAGCAGCAGCATGATTAACATCTGGATGACGTTTTGGATTTACCGCAATAATTCCATAAGGGTTAAATAATTGCTCATCACCTTGAAATTGAATTTGTAGTGCAGATTTACTTTTAACCGATAACCAGGTTCCACGGTCAGTCATCGTATACGCATTTAACTCACTCGCAATTTGTAATACCTTGCCCATACCTTGCCCTGCTTCTCTATACCACTCGCCACCGGGTTTAACATTTGCAGCCTGCCATAACTTACGCTCTTTTTTATGCGTTCCAGAATCATCGCCTCTAGAAATAAATAACTGCTTATTATTAGCAATATTTGCCATAGCCTCGGCAATAGTTTTAGCTCCTTTTATATTTGCAGGATCATTTGCCGGGCCAACTAAAACAAAATCGTTATACATTACTTTAAAGCGTTTTTCACCAAAGCCACTATCAACAAATTTTTGTTCAGCACCTGGAGCATGTACCAATACCACATCCACATCACCATCCTTACCCATGCGTAATGCTTTACCTGTTCCAACAGCAATTACATGTACTTTATATCCTGATTGTTTTTCAAATGTTGGTAATAGATATTTTAATAAACCCGAATTATCGGTACTGGTAGTAGTGGCTAGACGTAAAATATGTTTATCATTATCCATTGCATAAATTGTTGAAAAAAGCAGGCTAGAGACTGCAAAGAGGATTAACAGGGATAATGCTTTTATTGGTTTTATCATAAATTTATTTCTCGTATTTTTAATTAATATTTATTTATCTTATGCTTTCATTAGAAATAAAATAGCAAAGACAATGCCAAATAAAAATTTACTGGCATTTTTATCAACAAATCCAGCTATTTTTAGTTTGTTTATATACTTTAAAGTTTAAACTTATCGGGCTAATTACGGGCTCTGCAACAAATCGACAAGGATTATATTTTGCAGAATAAAAAGGAGTGATTTGGAAGAGAAAACATTAACATAAAAAAATGCACTCTCTATTGGGAGCAGAATGTCGCATTTTTAAGTATTAGAACTGGGCCAAAATGTCTCTACAAAAAAATATTTCACAGCTTAACTTGAAAAAACAGGGAATAGATATAAAGTTAAGGATAAGCAACTTATAAATCACATATTTAGAGTAAATTACAGATTATATTTTATGAACATACAAGAAAATAATAATACTCCCCCAGCAACTAAATCAGACTCTAAAATGATCTCTGTTTTAGTTCTGGATGATGAACCAGGCATTCAGAATTTTTTACTCCGTGGTTTGCAAAAACACTTTAGCCTGGTAGAGGTTGCTGATGATGTATCCAGTGCCGAAACACTTCGCCAGCGCTGTCACTTTGATTTAATAATTGCAGATATACGCCTACCAGGTAAAAGTGGTCTGGAGTGGATTTTAGAACTACGCGAACAAGGAGATAATACCGGGGTAATATTTATGACCGGTCACGCCGATTTAGAAACTGCCATTACCGCTCTAAGAGCGGGCGCAGAAGACTTTATAATGAAGCCTTTTCGTATTGAACAATTAATAACCGCAGTTAAACGTTATTTAGAGCGAAAAAAATTCCAACGAGAGAACTATGTTTTAAAACGCCAGGTTAACAATATTTATGGTACGCCAGGATTTAAATCTGGGATGATAGGTAATTGTGAAGCAATGCATAGCGTTTGCCAAGTAATTAAACGTATTGCACCTATGCCTTCTACAGTGTTAATTGAAGGTGAATCTGGCACCGGTAAAGAACTTGCAGCTCGCGCTATTCATGAATGGAGCGGACGTTCTGGCTCCCTGGTTCCAATTAATTGCGGCGCGGTATCCAGTGAGTTATTAGAAAGTGAACTCTTTGGTCATATCAAAGGAGCTTACACAGGCGCACATCAGGCACGTGATGGTCTATTTAGCTATGCCGATGGTGGTTCTTTGTTTTTAGATGAAATCGGTGAAATGCCATTATCTATGCAGGCACATTTATTACGAGTAATTGAATCCCGCCAAGTCCGCCCTGTTGGTTCAAATTGTGAAATTCCCGTAGATGTAAGAATTATTGCAGCCACTAATAAAGACCTCAGCGAAATGGTTAAATTAGGTAAATTTCGTGAAGACCTTTATTATAGGCTTAATGTAGTTTCTATTCGTATGCCTTCGCTACGTGAGCGAGTTAAAGATATTCCTATGCTGATATTACATTTTGTGGAAACCTTATCAAAAGATTTAGGTCTGGAAGCACCACACATTTCAGAAGCAGAAATTAAACGCTTATGTAGTTACAATTGGCCTGGCAATGTACGAGAACTAAAAAATATAATTGAGCGCAGTATTTTATTAAATTGCTCACCCTGTGATTATGTTTTAAAAACGCCCTCTCATTCAGAACAAAATTCAAATAGCGATAATAACAATGATACTTTGCAATTAGCTACTATAGAGAAAAACCATATTTTAAAAATACTGGAACAACACGATGGCAATAAAACTGCAGCGGCAAAAGTACTGGGAGTATCACGTAAAACTCTGGAGCGCAAGGTTCGACTATGGACCTCAGATGAATAAAAAATGCTATAAAAGCTAGATATTTTTATGTTGAAATCCATTCCTCAGCTAATTAAAACCACTGTACGTTATAAAATACTTGTGCTGGTTTTATTTCCTATTGTAATATTACTTCCTATTGCCCTTATCCTTGCTATTTATTGGAGTAATACCTTTAGCTATCAACAATTGCTGATCAAAGTAAATACAGACCTGTCCGTTTCCCATGATATTTTTCATCGTATCCGTAAAGATTACTTATCAGATATTGAACGACTGGCTGAATCATATAAATTTAGAACGGCTCTGGATGTTGACAATGGTGCAGAAATACGTAAATTATTATTACAGCTTAAGAAAAAATCCCGTTTTACCTTTTTAAAGCTGCTTGATCTACAAGGCAAATGGTTATATACATCCACAGAAAATGGCAATGCAAGGAGCTCAGCTGCCTTGTTATCAGCCTTCCAGGGCCAATCTAAGGTAGGTATCGAAATATATTCAGCACAGGATTTAAAACAGATCTCCCCCACTTTAGCTGAACAACAAGTATTAGCATTAATTCCTACTCCACGAGCTCGAACAACAAAACGTAATTTTGAAGATCGAGCAATGATGATTCGAGCACTCTATCCCATTAAAGACTCCACTGGCAAAGTTATAGCTATTTTAGATTCTGGAGTTTTATTAAATGCTAATTTTAAATTAGTAGACTCTATCCGCGATCTTGCCTATGGAGCAGGCAGTTTAATACCCGGAAGTATTGGTACAGTAACGGTTTTTTTAGACGATGTAAGAATATCGACCAATGTCCCTCTACGCCCCGGTGAACGAGCCCTGGGTACGCGTGTTTCTGATGATGTTCGCAGCCAGGTTCTAGATACAGGCAAAGTATGGATTGATCGAGCCTTTGTTGTTAATGACTGGTACATATCCGCTTATGAACCAATTCTTGATATGGATAATCAACGCGTGGGAATGTTATATGCAGGTTTTTCAGAAAAACCCTTTAAAAGTGCACTATGGCAAGCTTTATTAATATTAATTGTGCTGTTTGTATTTCTTATGTCCTTATCCATCTGGGTGGCTATTAATGGAGCCAAATCAATTTTTAAGCCACTGGAGTTAATCAGTGCAGTAATTGATGCTACCCGCGAGGGAAAGGTAAAACGGGTAGGCAAAGTTAACTCAGAAGACGAGCTGGGAAAGCTGTCCCATGAATTTGATGTTATGCTTGACTTATTACGTGAACGCAACCAGCAAATATATGATTGGGCCGATCAATTAGAAGTAAAGGTCAAAGAGCGCACTTCAGAACTACAACAGAAAAATCACGACTTAGTACGCACTATTCGGGTATTGCGTGAAACCAGACAACAATTGGTTATAGCAGAAAAACTGGCTGCACTAGGTGAGCTAACCGCAGGGGTTGCCCATGAAATTAATAATCCAACCGCAGTTATTTTGGGTAATCTGGAAATTATTATTGATGAAATAGGAACCAAAGGTAAACCCGTCCAGCAAGAGCTTAACCTGGTTATTGAGCAGGTGTACCGAATCAAAGATATTATTAATAATTTATTACAATATGCTAACCCCAATCAATACAGCAGCCTGACACCTCCATCAGAAGTAAATATTAATAATGTGGTAGAACATACCATGCCGTTGGTGCAACATCTTTGCAAGCATCAGCAATGTAATCTTAGCCTGCAACTCAAAGCCACTATTAAAGTTAAAATAAATCCTAAGGAGCTACAACAGGTACTGGTTAATATTATTATGAACGCCATGCATGCCCTTGAGGAATCAGGAGATAATATCACTATATCCACCTCTGACTGGGATAATCAGGGAGTAATTATTCGCATTAAAGACAATGGCCCAGGTATAGAAAAACAGCAAATGGGAAAAATTTTTAATCCCTTTTATAGCACCAAAGGACAGGGCAAAGGCAGCGGCCTTGGTTTATCCGTAAGTTATGGAATTATCCGCAGATACGGGGGTAATATTCAAGTAGAATCCGAACGGGGTAAAGGCTCTACTTTCTCTATCTGGTTACAAAAAAATGCCCAACTATTTGAAGACGATGTAGCCATTGCAGAGCAATTACAGGAATGTGTGTTTTTAAAGGACTAAAAGCAAAATATAGGTCAATGATTCGATATGAAACAAACCATGCTAACACGTTCTGATGATTTAGAAATTCTACTTACAGTAGTTGACAGTGGTGGTTTTTCTGCTACAGCTAGGTATTAGATATTCAAATAGCACGAGTCTCCCATGCGGTAAGAAAAATTGCAAAGCAACTTGATACCCCCCTATTAAATCATACCACCAGGCGAATTGAGCTTATGGATGAAGGCAAACAGTTTTTCTATAAATTTAGAACTTAATTTTCTAGTAACATCTAATTTTTTGTTGGAAGCTTTATGTTATTATTGCTAGCGTCACAAATTACTGGCACCAGGCATGTAGGCAACTAAACCTTTTAAAACTATCGAGCTGCTGGATTATTTAGTGCTTATCTACAAGTATGAAAAATAGTTGGTCTACCCAATAATGGTAATGAAACCCAGAATTATTTACGCTAAAAATGAGGTATAAATGCTAGAACCTTCGCAACAATTTATTATTAAAGGCCGTCTAAAAGATGGTAGTAGATTTCGACCAAGTGATTGGTGTGAAAGGCTTGCAACAACATTAGCCTGTTTTGATAGAAATAAACGCTTACAATATAATGATTATGTAAAACCCAGCATTGTCGATGATTTTAAAAGTTTAATTGTACATGGAGAGCTGAAAGTACAGTCTCCCAAGTCATTCGAATTTTTGCTGGCTTTTGCTATAGAAAATCAATTGGACATAGATATGGAAGCCATTCCGGAAAAAGGAAAACTGACAAGAAAAACTGAGACACCTATATAAGTACTCACATTATTCAAGGAGGGCCCCGTGGTAGCTTGCTCAGCTATTGTGAGCTGGCTGATAGCTGATAATGTTAATTATTTCTACTACTGGACGAGTTATCTAAATAATCAATAGTCAAAAAATCATCAACAGAGGAGCGGGGCAGGATAGTATTTGAAAAGCGGATGAAATCGGGGTGCTCCTGAATTTTCTGTAAAACATGCTGATTAGATAACTCAACTAACCAGCAAAATTGGTATTGTTCATCTTTGTTAATGGCTTTGCCAGTAAAAACACTGCGTACACCGGGAATATTTTCCAATAGTTGACGGCCTTCAGCCATCAGATGGTTTATCTGTTGCTCATTGGTGTTATTTCTATTGTGGACAATCAAATGCTCAACCGGTAACCAGGGTGCACACTGAGTTAACACCTCTGCAGCTCGTCCCGCGCAGCCCCAGATGTGAAGGCAACGCTCAACTTCCTCTTTAATGGCTTGTTTAACACCTTGCATCAATTCAGTAAAACTACCGGTTGGGTTAAGTTTACTCTGGCCCGACATGGCTTTTGCAGCCACATCGGAAAGGGCGGTATAATAATCTATTTTAACCACTCCCATGGTGGTTAACTTTCTAAACTGACTCTCATTTAAGCCACTGCCCCCATGAATCACAAGAGGAATATTGACTTCCTGATTAAGTAGTTTTAAGCGCTTAAAGTCTAACTTTGCATGCCCTTTCAATCGCCCTTGTACTGTGCCAATAGAAACCGCTAAAAAATCTACTCCGGTGCGCTCCACATAAACTTTTGCCTCATGGGGGTTAGTAAACGAAGTTTCACCCGGATGTAGTTGAGCACCCTCTCCTTCCATACCAGCAACATAACCTATCTCGCCTACCACAGGAACACCACAGCCATGTGCCATTTCCACCACCGATTGTGTAACCTTAATATTTTGCGGCAAGGCTAAGTCTGACGCATCGAGCATAACACCATTACAGCCCAGGTTAATGGCCTTAGTCAAAGTATCTAAACAGCTGCCATGATCCAATTGAATTGCCACCGGAACTGAGGCACGTTTAGCCGCAGCTTCTACTGCGGCTAACATGAGTTCATAATCATAATGGCTGAAATGAGGCTCTGCAATACTTAAGATAATGGAGGAACGGCAAGACTCTGCGGCTTTAATCACTGCCTCTAAAAAGTCGAGACTGACCAGATCAAAGGCACCCACGGCATAATTATTCTCATAAGCGTGATATAACATGTCTTTCATATTTATCAATGGCACGTTTTATCTCCTTATCGGTGTTTTTCAAGCGAGTTATTTCCTGAAAGAAAATTTCTGCGCAGTCTTTTTTTTGCTTAAGCGACTAATCAGTTCTGCTTGCACTAGCTCCAGAACCTGTGCACTTATTTTATCCGCTGCGTAGTGATAATAGTTTAGGGTGCAAGGGATTGGCAAGTGTAAATTATCCCTCCTCTTATCACAAAAGTCCAACCAGGCAATAACCGGCAAGTCATTTTGCGTCTCATCCGCACACAACCATTCCCTTTTATCTAAAATCATAACCAGGCCGCGATAATCTTTTAAGGGAAAACGGACCGGACAGCTGAGACGCAATTTAGCCCGACACCATAAGTTATAAATCTGGGCAGTCACCTCAACTTGCTGTTGTTCATAAACGGGCATATCTGCAACACGACTCATTTTTGATCCCGGATTTTCATTAGCCGGTAAGACTGGCAAATAATGTCGGTAACTTCTCTGGCAATCTATCCACATTATCAATAATAGTATAGTTATTTTCACCAAAGATGCGTTTTACATAACTATCGGCATTAGGATCCAGGGTAAGACAATAACTTAATACCCCTGAGCCATATAACTCCTCAACCGCTTTTTTGGTATCATGGCGTAAGTGCTGCGGATCGCGCTCATCTATATCAGCCGGTTCACCATCGGTTACCAGCAGTATCAGTTTGCGTCGTTGTGATTGTTTCAACAGGTGATATCCGGCATGGCGTAATGCCGCTCCCATACGGGTAGATAAACCCCCTTTCATGCCCGCCAAACGCGCTTTCACTTGATCATCAAAATGCTGATTAAAGTCTTTAAAACGATAATACTGTACATCATGACGTCCATCCGAAGCAAAACCATGCAGAGCAAAAGGATCGCCAATGCCATTAATTGCAGTAGCAACCAGGGTGGCGGCTTCACGAGTTAATTGCAATACGGTTTTATCTGAACCCGCCATGATTTCATTGGTTGATTCGGATAAATCCATCAATACCACCACAGCAAGATCTCTATTTTTAATCACATTACGCATGGTAATACGCGGATTGGGCTGCTCTCCCATACGAATGGAAACCATGGCATCAATTGCAGCGTTGATATCAATTTCATCTCCGTCTTCCATATTGCGAATACGTTGCACACCTTCAGGAGTTAACAGATCAATAATTTGTTTAATACGATGGGCTATGGGTTTGTAAGCTCTGAGTATGTCATTAATATCTTCGGGATCGCCGCTGGACTGGCGACGTTCATAAACACTAGCCCAGTCAGGTCGGTGTAATTGAATTTGATAATCCCATTCCTGATAATGAAAAGGATCCGATACCGGTTCTTTGCCCCACATTTCATTAAAACTTTTGGTATGGTCGCTTAAATCATCTTCATAGGGACGCATTTCCGTGGAGCAGGTCCAGATTTCCTGGGCATCATCACCAGCCAGTTCACAGTCCACTTCATTCGCCATTTCAATAACACTGACATTCTTACGCACCTGGCGTTGACTGGCAGGCACATATTCTATTTCGCTATTCCAGTCAAACTCCTTAAACTCCCAAACAAAACGGTTATCATCACGATATGGGATACGAATCCGTTCCAAAATGCGTAAACTGGGCACTTCTTTACGCTCCGCAAATAAATTAAATAACTCCATTCCCATATGCCAGGAGAATTGATTATTATCCTGACGTTGTTCTATATGCTGATGAAATTTGTCAACAAATTGTTTAATTTCAATATTATCTGCACTTGAGCTATTATCCAGTAATAACACGGCTATGTGCTCTAAGGTCAGCATAGACGGATGTTCCACTTCTGCTTGGTATGCACTTTGCAATAAGGATAACCAGAGTTTTTTTAAGCCAGGAAAATCTTGCACGGCTTTATACTCAATGCGTGCATCTTCTATAAAACCAATAAAAAACATCTGCGCCGGGCTGAGCTGCTCTGCTGAAATAGGAGCGGTTGAATAGCACATATGGGCTGCCATATGCGCTGCGGTAGCACGATATAATTCCAGCCCGGGTATATCACCAATAGCATCCACAGCATCTGGCATGTGTAATATGCGGTGTTCTATATAGGGTCTAAAATCGGTGTAATCCGCTCCCGTTGGACGTAAGAAAAAATCCCTTGCCCATAAAGCACGCAAGTAAAAATTTAATTTACGTTGCACTTTAATAAATAACACTCCACGACGTTCCTTTTGCAACATCGCTTTAGCATCGGCTGACTCCAAATTAAAATAAGAGGTTAAATTAGCAAAATCACGCCGATAAGCCTGAGCCCCAAAATGTGCCCAGCGGCGTAAACCACTCAGGGTGAGTTTGGTTAATAGTTCATCCATATGGTTAAGCATAGGCCTTAAACCCCGTGCAGCTGTAGATGCCAACTGATGAATAAAGGTAAGATAACCACGTAATAACTCAGCATCGCCTAAATTTCTTGCAGCCGAGGGCAAACTACTGAACAATAAGGCAATCACTTCGCCTGAAGTCATGGAGGATAATTTCATTGCCGCAGTTAGGCAGTCAGGAATAATGTCTTCACCACATTCTTTAACAACTAATGGCATTTCCTGTAAATAAGTGATGACCAGATCATCACCACGGCCCAGACTGTGCAGTGCTTTTGCACCATCCAGATAATCTTCTAAACC
>JASFYQ010000151.1:0-18621 GCA_045047105.1 Pseudomonadota bacterium
AAAACACTCTAAATTATTCGATATCCTGAGTCTTCTCAAACAATCTTCCTGCTGCACCAATCTTATAGATAAGAGTTAATGCAGGGAAACCTGTATAAGAAACGCTTTTACCAAACCTACTTTGCTGGCAAGTTCCAGCTGCTGGGTTAGCAAGAGTACCAACAGGAGCTGCTACAGCTGAGTTTGTATATCTAATGAATCCCCAACCACCTGTAGATTCTGAGAAATATGCAATACTAGCATGTGATAGATAGTTTACTTCGTCAGGGAATGTACCAGATGAAGAAGCTGCTCCACCAGAGAAATCACCCTGTGCGGAAACTGAAGTGTTCTCAAAGTTATCATATGTAGTATAGGTTCTTTTCACATTACCATCTGTTGGAAACGGTGCACTATAGTATTCAGGAGAATCTGTAGTACTTGCTGTTCCATCGCCAGTATCACCACATGGACTATTAAAGAAGTTAATGGCAGCAGAAGCTCCACCATTTGTATTATTTCTATGCAAGTACTTAGATGGGAAACTAACTAATCCATTTGTCGTTCCAGAAGCAATAGCATCATACTCCCAAGATGTAACTGTACGAGCAACTGCTGCATCATACTGTTGTAGATTAGAACGAGTAGTATTAATTGTACCTGAACAGTTTGCAGCGCCAACTGTTTGACTACTAGCACAAGTTAAACCCCAGTCTTCTGTCAAATGAGAGTTTGCTGTTCTAGCTTCATTATAACCAGGATTAGCAACCACTAACATAGCATCAGCAAGCTGAACATCTGTAGCAAATCCAGCTGCCTGAGCTAAAGCACTACTTGGATTAGCTAAGCCAGCTTCATTTGTTGCTGTAGATTGGAAAATTCCATCATCCATTTTAACAAATGCAGGGTTACCAGCATTCATTGCGTGCATAGTATATGATGCTCTATGACTACCATCTACACCAATTGTTACCAAACCAGTTAATTCCAGAGAACAAGGAGAAATTGAGCTAACAGTTCTATAGTCATTAAAAACTCCCGCAGTAGCAGAACCAGCTGCGGCTAATGCTGCTGGAGTACATAAGTTATAGTTTGTATTTCTAGTGGATGAAGTTTCAGCATCAATGGCACCAAATAAAGCTGAAAGACCCGCTTTACTCATACCACGTTTGACTTCAACAGTACTTACTGAAGCACCAGAAGAGTTTGTATATGCTGAAGTTTTATATAGGTTTGAACTAACAGGAATAGCATATACACCTAAGATATCAACATGACCCCAGTCATTTGTATCTCCAGTGGTATATATATTACCAGTTGAAGCAGTATTTAATGCCTGGCTAATTGTAGTTTCATTACCACCTTTACCGCCTGTACCATTTGTTGCATCACCTATACGCATAGAGTCATCACTAGAAACAATTCTAGCTTCACCAGCAGTCCCTGTTCCTTCAACAGTACCACGCCATACATCACCAGGTGATAAATAGACAATAAAGTCTAATACTTCCACTGAATCTTTGTGTGAACGTAAAACAACTTTAGCTTTAACAGCCGCGTCTGTACGTGTATTCACAACTACGATTTCTGTTTTGTAAGATCCTTCAGCATAATATATAGGTCCAATAAGTGCCTGGCCTATACCTTTTTCATTAAGTTCCATCGCACTAACTTGTGCAATAGTTCCAACTGTAGTTGCTGCTACTATAGCTGCCGCAAGTACTTTTTTATTAAACATGAATAATTCTCCATTATTTAGTATTTTTAATTTTATTTTTTGTTCCAGCTGTCTAAATATTGTCTGCACAAGCCTTTTATTCAAACATCATCTGCATACTGTATGCCTTAGCAACTATTTCTCAAGACTATTTCTCAGAACCTAATTAAGCCTAAGCACAACCGATAGTAGCAACAAAAACATCATTGAAACGATAATTGTATTATAATCAATTTCAATCTGGATGCAACTATTATAATCAAAATTAATCAAGTTGCAATAGCTTAAGTTGTTTTTTTGTTACAAAATAGCAACTTCATCACCAATTACATGTTATTTGTTGCTTTCTAACAACGTGGTGTTATATAACAAGCTGTGTACATGCTACTATTTATTAAAATATATTTCAATATTTACATTCACTTTTTACACTAAACATTTGAAATTTAATATTTTATTTTTATAAATAAATGCATTATTTATAGCGTGGACTTACTCAGCTAAAAGGAATCAAGTTGCTCTATTCACTGGCTCTATTCCAATTAAGCTATAATAAAGTTATTAGTTTTACACCTTTACTTTTGATTTTCTAAATTTTATACATTTATTTTGTTCAATTTACCTCACTAAATATCATTAGTTTTTAGCCACATGTATAATAATTTAAGAGGCTAAAAATTATTATTATAAATCATCAAAAAATGACCATGAATTCAGTTCCAAATAAAACGCATAAAAATATTTTAATTTCAGAATTATCTGATAAAACACTTTGCTCATTCCAAAACTTATTCTTTCAATCCTTTAATCATACTATGGAAAAAAATGTATGGCAGTGGAAGTATCAATTATCTCCAGCACATAGTCTTGGTTTTTGGAGAGGGCATAATTTGCAAGGCCATTATGGTGGTTTCCCCCGAAAGATTATGTTTTTTGGTCAGGAGAAAAAAGCCCTTCAAGTAGGAGATACTATGACAGCTCCAGGTGTGAGAGGCGTTTTAACAAAAAACGGAGTATTCAAACAGCTGGCTCATTCTTTTTTACAAAGATATATTGGTTTTGATGCTCCTTATTTATTAGGTTTTGGCTTTCCTACTACCAGAGTAATGAAGTTAGCTGTAAAATTAGGCCTTTATTTTGATGCGGGAAAGTTTACCCGGTTGGCGCTTTCTGTTCCACAGACAACTCAGGCTTCTTGGCTTTATAAAATTCGCCCCGTCTCTATAAGCGATAGCAAAGCTGTTGATCAACTTTGGCACAGAATGGCAAAACAAACCTCAGACTTTATAATAGGTGTGCGTGATTGGCAGCATATTAATTATCGTTACTTAACTTCACCTTTACATGAATACCATGTATTAAAGCTTAATCATAGATTAACAAAGCAACTTATTGCGGTGGTTGTTTTACGAACCCAGGATAATGAATGTTTGATTATTGATTTTGTCTGTTCTTTAAAACATACTTCATTGGCAATAGATAGTGCTTTACGTTTTGCATCACTACAAAAAAGCCAAACTTTATCTGTTTTAATTAGTAGTAATTTAAAATCCTTATTTTCAAGTAGAAAATTTAGCGAAACAAACCCTGAAATATCCATTCCACATTGCGCCTGTACCGCAGGCCCGGATCTAAAACAAATAAAAAATAAGTGGTGGTTAATGGCTGGTGATAGTGACTGCATGTAACAAATTACTTAATCACAAATTCATACGTAAGTTAGTCATTGATTTTAAAATATCATTATAATTTTTCTCTGTAATTTCAAAAAAACCTTCGGCGAAATCACTTGCTGCCAGGCTAACACCTCTATACTGACTTAAGTATTCACTTAACTTTAAATAATCAACATATTTAAGAGGCGTTTTGTACACAGATAAAGCCTGTTTCTTAGCCTCTATTTTATCGCTAATATCCACATAGCTATTTACCTGACTTGGCCACCAACCATCATAGAAAAACAATCGTGGCCGTTTTTTAAGTTGTGGCCAAAGTTCATACATAGTCAAAGAAACTAAGATATGATCTCTATGAGCATCCATTAAATGAGGAGTTAAAATCCAATCGGGTTGCTCTCTCTCTAGCCAGTTCAAAATTTTAGCTTTTATTTTTCTGTCGGGATAATAATTACCATCCTCTTGTTGTAAACGTAAAACATTAGCTAGCCCATATAAAGAACTTGCATCTTGAAATTCCTGATACCTTAGCTCAGCAATAGATTGCCCATAAAAATAATTTTCTGGATCACCTGATTCACCATCAGTAAATAAAATAGCAGATATATTACACGACTGGGCTGATAACTTTGCCAGAGTTGCTCCACACCATATAGTTTCATCATCTGGATGTGGTATAACAACCACAATATTTGCATTTTCAGGCAAAGATAGAGGTTCTGCCACAGGAAATATAGGAAGCTGTTTGATTTTTGTAGACAGGCATTCAAATAAACGAGGATTATTTATGGGAAAGCCAGGGCTATTATTTTGTAATCCCAACTGAAAATTATCTTCCTCCATAAGTTGCTGTGATTGATAAATATTTAAATAAGCATTACTAACCTGTTTAATAGTTGGCCAGTTTCTAGTCCATTGTATAGCCCTATTGGATAAATCCATTCGTAAGGAAAAATCTGTCATAACAGTATGAATAGCATTAGATAAGGCCTGCTTATCTACAGGAACCAGCCAGCCACCACTAGCGACAACCTCAGCACATCCACCTACAGCAGTACTAATCACAGGCAGACCTAAACTTAGGGCCTCTAAATTTGCATAACCAAAGGATTCTGTTGCTGAACAGCTTACATATAAATCCGCTGCAGCATAATAACTCCCGATATCATCGGTACTAGTGATTAGTAAACGATTTTCTAAACCCAGTTGCAAAGCTTGTTGGTAGAGTTGCTCAGCATTGCCGTCTCCAAGAATAACAATATAAAAATCCTTTTGTTTTAATTGACTACAGGCCTGAAGTAAAAGCGGGAACTGTTTTAGAGGAACCAATCTGCCAACAGCTAAAATATAAAAGGTATTTTCCTTCCAGTTTAAAAGCTCACGAGATTTGCTATACGATAGAGGCTTAATAATAGGAGCAGGATGAACAATAGCAAACCAATGTTCAGGAACAGGGTATACAGATAAATCTCTTGATAATTGCTGTAGGGCTGCATTTGTAGGAGTAATAAGCCAGTCTGCCTGAAGTAAAATACTGGCTTCCTTTGTTCTTAAATAGCGCATAGTTCTACTGCTTAGCACACAACCATCTTCATGAATAGCCTGAATATAACTACCAAAACCGTGTTCCGTCACCCCCCATTTTATTTGTTGCTTAACAAATAGTATTCTTTTGAACCATTTAAATCCAAATGCAATAATAGGGTCATGACAATGAACGTGGCTAATTTGTTCACGCTTACAAACTAAAGCAGCTAATCGCCCCATATTAACTCGCTCAATTATCCCCCAAAGCAAATCAGTCAGCTGTCTCTTTCTTAACACAGCCAATATAGTGGTACTGATAAAATGATGAATTTTTTTACACACCTGGATACTTCGTTGACCTGCATCAGCCTGAGTCAAATAAATCACAGGAATTCCTAAAGTTTGCATTTCACTAATAATTGGTAATAAACTCTTACCAAGGCCATAACGATTATCTATACCACTTTCTCTGGTGACCATTAAAACTTTCATATTTAACCTTTCTGACATAGTTAATTCCTTTCTGACATAGTTAATTCCATTATAATTTATCTCTTAATATTCGAGGTATTTCAAACTGAACAGGACCTTCACTTTTCAAGTTCAACTGTAATGCATATTTTTGATTATCAATTATTAAGGAAGGAATATATAAAGTGTAATCAGTACTGGCATAAAAAGCATGGCAATAATCATGTTGATTAGTAACTACTGAGTCTTCAATTCTATCCAGAGCAGACATTTCTAAAGTCTGTGCATCTTTTTTCTTTAATACTGCCTGATAGTATTCCGCTCCTACTCTTACAGCCGGCATTACAATTTGCTTATTTTCTTGGTCATAAAAAGCACTATTCAAGCCTTGTTTTGAGCAAAATTTATCTATAGCATACTTATCGTGCTCTCTCTTAGCAGTATGCATGAGTGAAAGATGGTTATAAAAATCGTGGCTTTTAACTTTAATGTCTGACTGACTATTAAACCCACTTAAATAAGTAACTTGTTTTGATAAGTTGCCCATAAATACATGTGTGTGCTTTGTTCTGTCCATATTTGAAGTAAAACTAAAAGGCAATTCAGTTGTAGGCATAATCAATAAGAAATTACTATTTTTTGCCATATATAATATATAAGGAAGTATCGCTATATCAGTTAATTTAGTATATTGAATAATACCGTCATCATCAAAATATATTAATAGTGCACGATTTTTTTCAAGTTCATCTATTTTTAACTTTTGCTGCCCAAATGGTATTGAAAGTTCCTCTCCCATTAGCAAAAATTTATCTGCTAATTGATTAACAATATATTTACCTTCATATTGGGCTTGCTTATCTAACTTTGTTAAATAAGTTGAATTAATATGTTTGATCAAGTTATATCTATCTTCATTTTGCTCTAATTCAGTGCTATTTTTGTATTTTTGGCTTATAAGGCTATTGCCCATCAAAAATTGAGAGTCCTGCTGTATATTTAAAGCATCTATAATAGTAGGAGCTACATCCATATGGAAGCCTAATTGCTTATTCACTCCCACTTGCCCTGTATTTAAAATAGTAAAAGTTAACTTGCGTTTATAGGCTGCCGGGTATAATTTTTCTGCATCATTTCGCATAGCTAAATGATCACTAAACAAAACCACTACGGTATTTTTATATGCTGGAGCTTGAGAAATTTTATCCAAAAAACGTTTTAATAACTGATCGGTGCAATAAATTGCCTGTACCATTGAGTTATTAATACCTATATATGGAGAACAGGATTTAGAAGCATGGCCTGTTGGATGATGAGAATCTAAGGTGAGTAAAGTCAGATTAAAGGGCTTATTTAGCTTGGATAGTCGAAAAAATTCATCTGCGGCAATATCAAATAGAGAATCATCATAGAGGCCCCACGAAGTCATATAAGATGGGTCTTTTAGCTGGACTTTTAAATCATTCATTCCTTTAACTTCATCATAACCATGAGAGCTTAAAAAATTAACTTTCCCCGCAAATTTTTTATTTGCTCCACCTAGATAGATCTGATAATAACCCGCCTTATTTAAAACATCTCCCAAACAAATAACCTTATTTAAAAAAGCTTCCGCCATAATATCATTGCTGGATATCATACTATATTCATATAATAATGGGGTACCACACTGGGACGAAACAATGCCTGCAATTGTCCAACCTGTTCCCTTGTACTGCTGAATATTATTAAAAACTAAACCCTGTTGATTATAGTTAAGCAAATTAGGAGTTAGTCCTTTAAATATACCGGCCTCTTGATATATTTTTTCTAAACTTTCTAAATAAATAAGAACCAAGTTTTTTCCACTCACTACATCATCAAGTTGCTGATTAATAGCTCTGGGATTTAAACCAAATTGATTAAGATTTTTACCCGATAATTGAGGAATATCAAACTGAGAATATTTTTCCTGCCAAATAAATTTTATAAAATTATGAATCGATGAATTAAGCAGTACACTTATAACAATTAGAATTAAAACTAAAGAAAGAGGCCAGTTATTAAAAAAAGGCTTTATACTTATGCTCTTCAGTAATAGCCCCAATAAGACTAAAGCTAAAATAATAATAATTGTTACACTGGGATATACACTCCAGCTATTTTTAATTAACTGCAAATTAAAGTGAAAGAAAAATCGCTCATTAAAACCATCACCTTGTAAATAAAAAGAAACCGCCTCGGTTATTTCAATGCTATAAATTAAGAAAAAAAAACCAAATAAAAAAAAATATCGAAAAAAGGGTGATGATAATTTTGCTTGTAAAATAAAAATCATCAATGAAAAGCTGGTTAAAAATAAAACGGAGCTCAAAAGCTGGAAATTATAATCTTCATAAGCATAATAATAACGGCATAAAGCCGGCAGAAGCAGGATGCACCAATAGATAGTTATTTTTGTTTTATTTAATTGATGCAAAATCATTACTCTATTATAGCCTACTCTATACAAAGCAAGATAATTTTTCTAATATAAAACTATATCTCCTCAATCAACAAATGCAAAAATATTGTTGCTAAGTCACTAATTATTCAGTGTATAATAAGCTTATGAAAATATATGCCCTTGAAGTAACCAGCCAATGCAATTTAAAGTGTTCCTATTGCCCCCAACCCACAATGCAACGCAAAAAAGAACATCTCTCTCTAGAAATGTTTAAACAATCCTTAAATTATCCGTTCTGGCATGATATTTTAATTGGACATTTATTTGGTGAAGCATTTTTACACCCTGACTTAGAAGAAATGTGTCAACTGGCACTGAGTAAAGATCTTGCTTTTGGTTTTTCTACAAATATGCGCGATTTTGATCTTGATTATTTTATTAAATTAAAAGAACTGGGCTTATCCTGGCTAGTTATTTCCTATCATATACCCGAAGCTAAAAAGTGGTACCAGCGCTTAAGCAAAGATTATCCTGACTTCCCTATTATTACCAGTGATCTAGAGCAGAGGCATGACTGGGCAGGACAGGTTGATAAAGACAAAAAAGGCAATATTAAAAAAAATGTATTTGATACCAAACCCGCTGCAAAAAATGATTGTATTTTCCACAAGTATAATTTAGTTACAATTTCAGCGCAGGGGGATATTTATGCATGCTGTCTGGATGCAGAAGGGCTAAGTAATCAGGGCTCTTTATTTGACTATAACCCAGAGGAATTTGCCAGTAAAAAAAATGATATCTATTTTGATCTGTGTAATTCCTGCCCATTAACAAACCCAGCACCAATATTGGAAGAGATAGATGAGCAGCAACGCTTATATGCAGAGCAAATTAAAAACTATCAAAATTCATTAAAAAGGTAAGCGTGGTACTTCTGATATCCTAAAGTCTAAATGTTCCAGTGACAGGTTAGCATTATAAAAAGGATCTTTATCTAATACTGCAGACCAGGTATCCTTCATATAATTTACTTCTTTTAAAAACCGTTGCTGCTTTTCTTTTGTATCTTCACTTCCACGGCTAATAGACTCATGGTGATATAAACAGGCAAAAGGAGTCCAAAGGTTCATAAAACCTGCTTTTCGAAGTTTTAAGCACAAATCAACATCATTAAATGCAATGCTTAATTTTTGCTCATTAAATCCAGAGACAGATAAAAAATCCGATCGTTTTACTGCCAAACAAGCCGCTGTTATAGCGGAATACTGCTGCACAATTTGCATTCTTTGTAAGGGTAGAGGTATAGATGGATCTTGCCCTGAGAAAGTATGCCCTGCAACACCAAATAATCCAAGGATCACTCCCGCATGTTGAATATTATCATCTGGATATAAAAGCTTAGCCCCCACAGCCCCAATTTTATCCAATTGCACTAGATTTACCATTTCTGTTAACCAGCTACTACTAATAACTTCAATATCATTATTTAAAAACAGTAAAATGCTGCCCTGAGATTGAGACACGGCATAATTATTAATAGCAGAGTAATTAAAGATGTGATCATATTTTAAAATTTTAGCAATGTTACGAATAGATAAATCATCTAAATAATCTAGTGTTTCTCTTTCATCAGACTGGTTATCAACAATAATAATTTCAAAATTATCATAGTCTGTTTTTTCAAAAATACTATCAATGCATTGTTTAAGAATTTCATAGCCATTTTTAGTCGGGATTATAATACTGACTAATGGCTCAGTTTGTATTTTTTTATAATAAATTTTAGCCATCTGATTATTGCTAATTGATATACTTTCAACAGGAAACTGATTACGAAGCAAGTGCTCTTTTAACATATCCTGTATCTTAATATTCTTAGTTTGCTTTTCATCAATATCAGCAGAATGGTTATGCGATAAAATTGCAGGAATATGTAAGATTGACTCCGCAGAACAAGCTTCACTGGCTCTTAAAGCTAAATCCCATAATAAAGGTATTTCCTCTGAAGAATTAAATCCTCCAATCTGTAGAAAAAACTTACTCTCATAAATAACCAGGTTTGAAAAATAATAAAAACTAAGTAACATAAAATAATCATAATCGGGTTTAAATACAGGATGATTATTTATGCCCTGTTGATCCACACTGTCATGATCGGCATAACAGAGTTTAAAAGAATCTGGCTTTTTATAATAATGATAAAAATATGCTAAAGCATAGGGAGATAACTCAGTATCTGGCTCAACAAATAACAATAAACTTTGCTCTTTATTTAAAAGCTGAGTTAGGTATAAATTACATGTTTTAGTCAAAGACAAACCCGTTGTATTTATTGAACTATATTGCTCTTCTCTTAATTGTCCTATAGCTAACTTTTCTTGCTCGCTAAAAACCAATAAATGCCAGTTTGTATAGCTCTGTTTTTTTATACTTTGAATAAGTGAATCAAAATATTGATATTCTCTATCGGCTAAAATAACAACGATATAAAATTTTGGATTATTATCAATAGCAAGATCTTTGGCTATTTCAGAGACATAAAAGGATGCTAAAAACTGATTATGAAAGTGCTCCCAGTGTTTATAGCTCGTTAGTTGTAAAGAGGGTGATTTATTGGATAAGTTAACCCCTTTTGAAAGGTCTTGAATAAGTTTAATTTTAATTTGTTGTACATTTAAAGAGGTGTGTTTTATAAAATTACTACAATAAGCAAAAGATAATTTTTTAAACAACAGCTGGTATAAAACATAAATTTTACTTACAGAAAATAACTGTATATGTTCAATCGTTAATTCACCTTGTTGCTCCATTGGATCAAGGCGAAGTTGCACACATTGTTCTGGTAATCTACAAAGAAAGTCAATTTCACCTTCAAAAAAAAAGGGCAAAGTAAATTTTTTACATTCAGAAAAACCTGAACCATTATCAAAATATAGATGGGGAGTAAGTAATTGGTTGGAGCTTAATTGTACCTTTAACCTTACCCACCCGTTGATAAAACTATTATCATTTTTATGTAAAAATAGCGCAGGGTCATTACCTGTAGAGATGTACTTTTTTTGCACTTTAGATAGTTGCTCATTGAAGAATAAACAGAGCTCATTCTCTAAAAAAAAAAGTTTATTAATTTTATTCTTTATAAGTGAAATAATATGTCTCATAATATGTATTTTCAAAGTTAATAATTTGATTCTTTATTCAATGATACAAAAAAGCAAACTGGTACCATTCCAGGCGAGTCCTTTGCCCGCTAGTCCCTGGTTAATTATATCTCCACAACCTCTTGTAGAGCTGCTTGCTATGGGTGGATGTTTATTACAAGCAAAAAAACAGAATATAGATATAAACCTACTTATTTTTACGGATAAATTGTCAGCAACTAAGCAACAAAGCATTATTGATATTGAAAAAAAACTGGGTATAAAGCAGATTTTTTTCCATTCACAAAACTCACCGGAGTTATCACCCGATGACAAATTAGACAGCCAAAATTTATACCATAAAGTTCTCAAATATATAACTCAGGGAAAACCCCAATCTATTTTTTGCCCATCTTTTACTGAATATAGCTCCACTCATCATACTGGCCTTGAAGTTGTATTAAAGGTGCTAAGTCAAGCAGAACATTTTTTTTCAGGGCAGCTATTTACTTATGAAACAGCTAATCAACAGCAAGTAATTAATAATTTAATTAATATTTCAGATGTTATAGCAGAAAAACAACTACTTTTAAAAAACTGCCCGCATGAATTTTTTGAAAATACGGAGATAAATATAAGTATTGCTGTCAATGCAGCTCGCTCATATACATTAGCTCCAAGTATCACCCATGCCGAGGCATTCTATCAGATGTCAGCCCCTTTTTCATCATCACTCACACATACTTTGATCAATCAATTTCAACCTTTATATAAACAGTTAAGGCAAATTGATATTTCATATATTTCAATTATTGTCCGTACCAAAGATCGCCTTAAGCTCCTTAGAAAAACATTACTCAGTATTGCAGAGCAGAGCTATCAATCTATTGAAGTGGTAATTATTAATGATGCCGGCTGTTGTATTGATGAATTACTCAAGCAGTTTGAAAATACGTTTTACCTTCTAAAAATACATAGTTTTGAAAAAAATCAGGGCAGAACACAGGCTGCAAATAAAGGATTAGAATTAGTGACAGGAGAGTTTATTTTATTTTTGGATGATGATGATGTCATATACCCTACTCATATTGAATCATTAATTAGCACCGCTTCAGAGAAAAAAGTAGCGGTAGTTTATAATAATATTGAAACAAAAAACGGGCTTGAGTTTAATCATGAATTTAATAAGCCGTTATTATACATAGGAAATTACCTGCCTATTCACTCTGTACTTTTTTCAAGAAAATTTATTGACCAAGGAATACGTTTTGATCCCAATCTCAATGTCTATGAAGATTGGGATTTTTGGTTACAAATAGTCCAAGTATCTGACTTTTATCATGTAAATACTATCGGTGGTTTTTATACTGACTCAGGCGACTCCACCATTGGTTTTGGGCGAGAGAAGGATAAGGTAAGAGAAAACCAGTATCTTATTTATCACAAATGGCTGTCTAAATTAGAAGATCAGGGAGTAATATCTCTTCTTCAAGATCTTCAAAAACAGATAGCTTATGCTAATAGCATGACTAATAAGAATAAAGAGATAATAGAAAACCTACAATTACAACTACATAAAAAAGAAAATATTATCGAGCAAATGTCCCTGGAAAGACAGAACATAATTGACTTATTAAAACAAAAAGAACATTTTTTATTGGAAAGTAAACAAATTAATACACGGATATCTGAAGATTTTAAACAACTTTCTATAGAAAAGCAGTCTCTAATAGATTTAATAAAACATCAGGAACAACTTTTATCTGAAAAAGCAGAAACTATTGCACTACAAGAGAAAACTATTGCACTACAAGAGAAAACCATTAACTCACAAAACAATGAACAAAAATTAATTATTGGCTCTTTAAGCTGGCGTATAACATCGCCATTAAGAAAATTTAAACAAATAATAAAACGAGATAATTTAGAATTAAAATGAAGTTTCCATCACACCCGTTGTTAAATCCATACCAGCATCAAAATAATGTTGAGCGAGCAGCTAAGCAAACAATCGAAACAGAAAAACCCTTTGAGTTCACTATCGCCGAAAGAAAAAAAGGCCTTTCCGTTATTATTTTAAACCTTAATGCTAAAGATTTAATTATTCCTCTACTTAAACAATTAGAAATTCAACAGCAATTCTTTAGCAAACAAAATATAGACTTAGAAATTTTAATCGGTGATACAGGAAGTACTGAGCGAGAAGTACTGGATTATTATGCTAATAATCAATTTTTTAAAGTGATAGGTAATTTAAAATACCATTTTTCCCAATGTAATAATTTAGTGGCTGAACAACATTCCAGTTGTAGCCACTTATTATTTATGAATAATGACATTATTTTAGATAATAAAAAACCTGATGCCTTAATTAATTTTTTTGAACATTATCAAAGATTAAGCGATGCAGGCTGTCTTGGAATAGAATTATTATTTCCAGACCATAGTATTCAACATATGGGAGTTGATTTTTTTAGAAAGGAAGAAATCAAAGGTTTGCCGTTTCACCCCCTTTCCCGACAACCACAATTAATAGCTTCAGAGTATTCAAAAGTTACTCGCATACCAGCAGTAACCGGAGCTTTTTTAATGATCTCAGCTGCACTTTTTAAGCAATGTGATGGAATGTCAAATGATTATAATCGAGAGTGTCAGGATATTGAACTGTGTTTAAAATGTTCCCGATTTGGGTTTTCCAATTATTTAATCAACCTTGGAGAAGTTATACATATCGAAAATGGTACCCGAAAAAAAGGGGAGGAAGATTGGCAGGACAGGCAATTATTTATTCGCCGTTGGTCTAGTTTTATTGATGCCTTTTTTTTATAAGAATGTCTATTTATGAGCCAAGAAATTAATATGAATCAAAAAACATCCCTAAAAACTCACATTTTATTTTTAACCTATCGGATGCAGATGGGATTTGGAGTAGATGTTGTTGTAAGTAATTTATATCAGCATTTAACATCTCTTGGAGCAAAAGTTACCATTGGCTGCATGGAACAGGATGATACCTACAAAAATATCAATATAGTACAGATTAATGCAGATAAGGATGAGATACTGGCTCTTTCTCAACAACTCGGAATTACCGCTATAATTGCTCACACATCACCATATTTTGAGCAACTGGCAGAAATTGATGGCATAATTCCCTGTTGGGCTTATGAGCACGGAGATCCAACTCCTGAGTTATTTTCCGAAGCCGATATGCCAATTAGGAAAAGCATTAAAGAGAACAAACAAAATAATTGCTACCATAAAATACAGGGCATTATTGCAATATCTGAATTCATAAAATACGATATTGCTGATAATTTACCTGCTAACAGGGTACATATTATCTACAATGGAGCTGATAATTTACCTGACTATGGAAGTAAAACTATAGAGCAATTCTCTAGCT
This sequence comes from Pseudomonadota bacterium, assembly GCA_045047105.1. Classification (GTDB taxonomy): domain Bacteria; phylum Pseudomonadota; class Gammaproteobacteria; order GRL18; family GRL18; genus JADGAU01. The sequence goes on from JASFYQ010000151.1 coordinate 14,342, forward strand.
ATACCAATAAACCATTAAAAATTGGTGCATTAATGAGAATGGGAACGGGAGAGGCTTTTTATAAAGGAAATAATCTGCTAATGCAATTATTTCATCGCCTCAAAAACTCTGGAATTCCCGTAGAGTTTCATATTATGGGGAGAGGATCAAAAGAAGATGCTCAAGCATTTAATAAGCTCGGAATAATAACGCATTTAAATGCCTCTGATGATGAAAAAATTGAATATTTACGAAATCTGGATCTGTTTTGTAGTCTAAGTTTATGGGAAGGCTTTAACCTTCCAATGATAGAAGCCCAATCATTGGGAACTTTATCAATGGCATTAGATACAGGAGCCCACCCAGAAATAACGCCCTATGTTATGAGCAATTTAAATGATATGGTTCATTTCATTAATGCCTGCCAGCATAATAAAGAGTTATTATTTCAAGGCTCTAAAACATGTTACCACTTTGTACATAATCATTTTAATTGGAAACAATCCGCTTACTCACTGCTATCACTCATTGAGGCAAGTAATAAAACAGGTTTATTAGATAAGTTTATAGTTGGGAAATTACAACAACCCTATACAAATAATCAAGGCTTGTATGACAGAGTTACTAATAAAGTAAAAACCATAATGTATAAATTAAAATTTCATATTAAGCATTATGGTTTATATTACACTATAAAAAAGATCATCAAATTAACTTAAAGAGTAAGCAAATTTTTAATCATATATTATTCGTAACTACTCAGCATATTCATCTTTTACCGCAGAACTGCGTTATTTATGCCCTCAAAATGGTCACATATTCGTATATGCTCACATTTTTCGGTCAAAAATGCCTTATTCTGAGGCAAAATCTAAACACGCTGAGTAGTTACTATTATTCTTTTAATTTTCCAGATTTATTATGTAAGCCATGCCATAAACCCAAAAATATCATACGCATATTTTTTATTCTATTAGGAAGAAAAAATATTATAATGAACTTAATAAACATATGACGTGAAAAGTGATACCAGATCCATGCCCATGGAACATAGGGTAGACGATATAATAATAGAGCATTCCTGAAATGATAGTAGTATCGTAATGACGAGCTTAAAACAATGCGTCTATTTAAAAATTTAACATTAATATTAGTATCACCGAGATGATGCCGCATGCTTGCACCACAAATACCATAACAAGAATAGTTTAGAGATTTAGCTCGTATCCCCCACTCAATATCAACCAGGTCAATAAATAAACTTTCATTCATTTGACCAATTGCTTTAACTGAATTTATACTTATAAGTGAGCCAGAACTTATTAAATGTTCTGTTTTAATATTTTCTTTATTTTGACAAAAAATACGTGAACATTGTCCCCTTTTTTTACCAATAAAAGCAGACTTATGATTATCATGAAGTGATATAAACTGAGGCCCAACTGCTGCAATTTGTACTCCTTGACTAACTAGCTCCTGCTCCGCAGAATACAAGTTTACAACCATATCTTGAGCTGGCAAACTATCCTGATCCATAATGAGTATATGTGAATAATTATTAATTTTGCCATAGGCAATGCCCCTATTATGAGCAGCCCCCAGACCTAAATTTGAACTCAGCTGAATATATTCAATATTTTCCACCAGCTTTTCAGATATATTTACTAGTGGGGATATTTGTGATGCATTATCAATCAGGATAATTTTACTTACTTGGCTAATAAGAGATTTAATTAATTCAGACAGAAGTTGTGGTTCAGGATTATAACTGACAATTATTGCCAAACATTTGAATAATGGCTGCATTGTGGCTGGTATAGTAAATTATATAAATTGATAATCCAGGTGCACAACACCTAAGTCCAAACCTTCTTGCTGAACTTCCAGGATTGCAACTTGATCTGCTTGCTCATATACCTGCAAACCTTTATCACAGATTAAATAGGCATAGATCAAATATTTTCCATTTAAAAGTCCAATTTTTGGAAAACTCAGCTCAACCGTAGAAAAACCATTATTATCACGCTCAATTATAAAGTTCACAAGAAATGATGCTGCACTACAAATTTTATAATTTTGCTCATTTTCTATAGCAATACCAAAGTGAGGCGTTGCAATAGACAAGTCTGAATGAAACTTTGCCTGGATCGTAATAGTTGACTCGCAACTTTTAACCTGAAAAGGATTCTGCCCTGCTCCATCCACTTTAACATCAATAGATTCAATATATGCTACGGATTTTGGATCTGTCACAACATCTGGTTTTATTCTGGTTTTTTCTACTTGTTCAACGAGTTTTTGGTCTTCTTGTTCAACAATTTCTTTCTCCTCAGTGCTGTACATGCTTGCATTATAAGCTGGTACAACTTTTGAGGGAAGATCATCCATTACAACCCCTCCTTTATCTAACCAAATAGCGCGATCACATATTGCATTAATATGGTACATTGAATGGCTACAAAAAAGAATGGTTTTACCTTTTTCTTTAAAATCCATAATTCGATTAAAAGATTTATGTGCAAAAATACCATCACCAACAGAAAGCGCTTCATCAATAATTAGAATATCTGGATCAACACTGGTTGCAACAGAAAATGCCAATCTCATAAACATGCCCGATGAATAGGTTTTAACTGGATTATGAATAAAATCTTCTAATCCAGAGAATTCTACAATTTCATCATATCTTTGCTTAATAACTTCTTTTTTAATGCCAATAATTGATGCATATAAATAAATATTTTCCTTTCCAGTTAACTCTGGATGAAAACCTGTCCCCAATTCTAATAAAGCAACCACTCGCCCATTAACAGTCATTTGACCTTCTGTAATTGGAGCTGTACCAGTAATTAGCTTTAATAAAGTACTTTTACCAGCCCCATTGTTACCAATTAGCCCGAGTACCTGACCATGTGGAATATCTACAGATATTGGAGTTAGAGCCTTTATTGTTTTGTGATAAGTTCTACCCGTAATAATTTCCAACAAACGATGGTGTGCATTCTCATATAAAGTATAGTACTTACTTACCTGTTGTAATGAAATCGCTGTATTTTTCATATCACTTCTCTGATATGTTGTTCAGACCGATGAAATAAAATCCAGGCAGGAGCCAACAAAAATAACCACTCAAAAAACAAACGTATTAACATCCCCTGTTGTGGAGCTTCAATATCTTGTAAAAACCAATGAATTAAAGCCAAAAAGTCAGCAACCGGATTAAACACCAGATATTTTTGCATTAATTCAGGCATCATATTTGGCATATAAAGTATAGGGGATAAATATAGAGTAATGGTCAAAATAAAAGGCAATGCTTGTGCGATATCTTTAAAAAAAACACCAATAATAGAGAAAATCATAGTTAATGGGAGCAGTAAAATTAACAGAGAAAACATAACAACTAGTGCTGGAAGTATTTGCTCTGCACCTTCTAGAATAAAAACCACAACTACATAAATAATTGTATAAATAATTAAATTCATACAAATGGATAATATAGGCAAAATTATAATTGGAAAGGGGTTGCGCTTAAACAACACTCCAAATTCACTATATAGGGTAGTTGATCGCTGTAAAATTTCAGATATAACAAACCAGGGAATAATTCCAATCAGAAAATAATTAACAAAAGAACCCATGCCAGGAAAACGAACTTGCAGAATAACTTCCATTAAAAACCACAAAGCCAGCACTTGAAGAGCAGGTTGTAACAACAACCATACAAAGCCAAACCATGTACCAGAAGTTCTATTTACAAAATCACGTTTTAACAAAGAAACAAAAAGTTCTCTATTATGGTAAACCGCAGTGAAAGGCTGATAGAGGCAAGCCCACATACTAAAAAAATATTTTCTAATCAACGGTATCACTCTAGCTAAATTATTACTATTTAAAAAAATTCAAATCTGGAAACACTCCAGAATAAGAATTATATTTTACATCAATTGCAGTTTTTTTAAATTAAAAGCATACAAAAAAATAAGATAAACCACCCATATTTTGTACAAAAGCATTATAAATCAATTTCTAGATATCGCAAGAAATTATATGTTTTTATTAGAAAATGTGATTTATTTAACATAAAAACACAAAAGTCAAGCAAGAGTATTGACTAACCACATCAGCTAAGTCTATACTCAAAATATCTTTATAAAATATACAAAATAATAATCTGGATTCTAAAGTCATGAACTATAAACATTGCTTATTATTAACCTCCTTTTTCTTTTCCTGTATTTCAACAGTTTCTACTATAGCTGCCTCTTTAGTGGAAGAGTTTATTTTAGCTCAAGAAAATG
>JASFYQ010000152.1:0-4422 GCA_045047105.1 Pseudomonadota bacterium
AGACTAAAAAATAAAGACAATTGCGTGCTTAAGCATTTTTTCATTTAACGGCTCCTTAAATAAATTCTTCGCTAAGAATAAACCGTAGTACAGCTCTGCACAAGGGGATAGACAAACTATCTGTAATTGATTCTAAGCAAGCAGTGAATTAGCCGAGCAGCTTATCTTTTATTTAAGTGCAGCTTTAAGCATAAAAAAGCGAAAGCAGCTTAAGCTTGTGTCTGGAAAAGCACTAACCACAACTCTGGTAAAACAGAATAGCATTATAGCTACACCTCAAAATAGCTAATGAAATAAATATGAACTATTTTGGTGCAAAAATATTTCTTCAAAGAGTCTAATAAACAATTAAATTCTGTTAAAACAATCGATTACATAAAAAATAAAGACTTGGCTTATGTTTTGCAAGATTAGAGGCAGTAAAATATTTAATGCTTTAAAAATTAATGAGGAAGATGTTATGTCATATATAGAACCGAGTGAATTCGTTACCAAAATGGTTGATGCTGGAGAATCAAAAATATACATGTCTGCCAAGGATACACTTATTCGCGCATTTATGGCGGGAGCTATTCTAGCTTTAGCTGCTGTTTTTGCCATCACTGTTGCTGTTAAGACCGGCTCTCCATTACTTGGAGCTATTTTATTTCCTGTCGGTTTTATTATGCTCTACCTGATGAAATTTGATCTCTTAACAGGGGTATTTACTCTCGTTCCATTAGCACTAATTGATAAACGTCCAGGTGTGACTACGAGCCAAGTATTACGTAACTGGGGTTTAGTTTTCTTAGGCAACTTAGGTGGTGCTTTAACGGTTGCATTTATGATGTCCTTTATTTTAACCTATGGGTATAATTCAGATGGTGGGGCTATTGCCGCTAAAGTTGGAAGTATTGGTGAAGCAAGGACTCTGGGTTATAAAGAACATGGAATGGGTGGTTGGATAACAATTTTTATCCGTGGAATGTTATGCAACTGGATGGTATCTATGGGTGTTGTTGGTGCAATGATTTCTACATCGGCTACAGGCAAGATGATGGCAATGTGGATGCCAATTATGCTTTTCTTCTTCATGGGGTTTGAACACTCAATTGTTAACATGTTTTTATTCCCTTTTTCTATGATTATGGGTGGAGACTTTACATTAGTTGATTACATATTATGGAATGAGTTACCCACAGTTTTAGGTAATTTAGTCGGTGGTTTTGTGTTTGTTGCATTGCCTTTATATTATACTCATGTTAAAACAAGCCCAGAACGTAGTTTACGATAATCGTTCTTTAGCCTGATACCTGATACAAGTTTTTCGTACAATAAGGTATCACCTAATCACTGAGCCTTAATTCAATTGCTTTAGGCAATAGGTTAAGGCTTTTTTTATAGAAAAATTATGGCAAATAAATTAAAAATTTCTATTGCACAATGTACCCATAAAGGTCGTAAAAAAATCAATCAGGATTTTCATGGCTTTCATACACCTAAAGAGCCTTTATTGAGTTCTAAAGGGATAGCTGTTGCTCTAGCTGATGGTATTAGTAGTAGTGATGTCAGCCAAATAGCGAGTCAAACAGCCATATCAGGATTTTTAGAAGATTATTATTGTACATCAGAGTCTTGGGCAGTTAAAACAGCAGTACAACGTGTTTTATATGCAACTAACTCATGGCTTTATGCCCAAACCAGACAAAGCAAATATCATTTTGAGAACATTGATAGAGGTTATGTTTGTACATTCAGTTCGATTATTTTTAAATCAAATACCGCTCATATTTTTCATATTGGTGATTCCCGCATTTATCAAATGCACGGCAAAACACTGGAACAACTCACTGAAGATCATCGTACCTGGGTGTCTCATGAAAAAAGTTATCTTAATCGAGCCTTAGGTATTAATGATAAATTAGATATCGATTATCAAACACAAAATTTAGAAGTGGGTGATATTTATATTTTAGCTACCGATGGTATTTATGAGTTTGTACAAGAAAAGTTTATTGTTGATGCTATTAATGATCACCTTGAAAATTTAGATAAAGCTGCAAAGATTATTTTAGATGCAGCCTATAAACTGGGTAGTACCGATAACTTAACCATTCAAGTGGTAAAAGTTGATGAATTACCATTACAGAATGCGGGTGAAATATATCAGCACATGAGCAAATTACCTTTCCCGCCCGTTCTAAAGGCGAGAATGAAGTTTGATGGTTATAAAATTATTCGAGAAATTTATTTTAGCAGTCGCAGTCGAGTTTATTTAGCCTTAGATATAGATAGCAATGCCCAGGTTGTGCTAAAAATTCCTTCGGTTGAGCTAAAAGAAAACACCCTTTTTTTAGAACGATTTTTAATGGAAGAATGGATTGCAAGACGTATTAATAATGCACATGTTTTAAAGCCCTGTAAGCAAATGCGTAAGCACAATTTTTTATATGTGGTGACAGAATATATTGAGGGACAAACACTGGCACAATGGATGTTGGATAATCCTAAGCCCGATCTTGAAACAGTACGAAGTATTATTGAACAAATTGCAAAGGGCTTACAGGCCTTCCACCGACAGGAGATGTTGCACCAGGATCTGCGCCCCAATAATATTATGATTGACCAAACTGGAACGGTCAAAATTATTGATTTTGGAGCAACCAGAGTGGCTGGGATTATGGAAATAATTAATCCTGCTGAGCATCAAGATATTTTGGGAACTGCCCAATACACGGCTCCAGAATATTTCTTAGGCGAGGCTGGTACAACACATTCAGATATGTTTTCTTTAGCTGTAATTGCTTATCAAATGCTCTCTGGTAGACAGCCTTATGGTGCTGAAGTAGCAAAATCACATACCAAATCAGCTCAGATGAAGCTAAAATACCGTTCTGTCCTGGATGAAAATAATGATATTCCCGCCTGGATTGATGGCGCTATTAGAAAAGCGGTTCATCCTGACCCGTATAAACGTTATGCAGAAATATCAGAGTTCATTCATGATATTCGTCATCCTAGCAAAGATTTTTTAAATCACTCCTACATACCGTTAATGGAACAAAATCCATTACTCTTTTGGAAGAGTATTTCACTGATTTTATTGATGATTATTGTTTATTTATTAAGTAATCAACCAGATATTAATTAAATATAGCTATCGCTTTAAAAATTCAGCCTGTATTTTTATTATTAAAGTTTCACTCAAACAATAGAAATAAGCAAACACTTGATGATTCACCAAATTATGCCCATATCTATCGAATAGAAATGAATCTTAAACCCATCTCAGCAACACTGGAGCGATAAGATGCCGGACACTACTAGCCATCAACTACCTGATAAACAGCCATCACTTCGAATTATGGCACACCCTCGTGACACCAATGGTTCTGGTGATATTTTTGGTGGCTGGATTATGTCACAGGTTGATATTGCTGGTGCAGTTGAAGCAGTACGTGTAGCGCATGGCAGAGTTGTCACCGTGGCAGTAAATTCTTTTCAATTTCATCAGCCGGTCTTTGTGGGTGATCTGGTCAGTTGTTATGCCAAAGTGACAAAGTTAGGAAGAACATCATTAACCGTTGAGGTAGAACTCTACGCAGAGCGTAATCGTGATAAATATGATTGTCATAAGGTGACTGAAGCGACACTGACTTATGTAGCCGTGGATGAAAATCGCAATCCCCGCCCTGTTCCAAAGTAATAATGATAAAAAAGAGGGATAAAACTGACACTTCCCAATCTAACATTTAAACCTGAAGGGGCATAATATATTGCTTTGCTTGCCTAGAAGGCTCATCTATAAATAAAACTTATGTCGAATAGCAGATTTTCCAGCTCTTATTATCAATATATTTTGTAAAAATAAACAACCATATAAAATACAATATTTGTTAAGTTTTTTGTAAATTTTTATCGTAATTGCCCCGTATTTTAGCTTATTTCTTTACACTTTATTCTGGAAATACTTGAGAAAAAAATGCATCTTTATTAAGATTTTTTTGCCAAATATCATGTCTTTTAACAGACTCCTCTCTTTTACTTTGAGACATTGAAAAAAAACGACTTGCCTCAACTTCCCCCAGTTTATCTATAAGAACATGGGCTGCTTTTTTTATTAAATCTTCTTCACTTAAAAAAATGGCTGCTTTCATTGCAAATCCTCTTTAATAACAAATTCAATAGGATTAATCGTTGGGATTAATATATTTTCTTTTTTGCTCTTTTTTAATAATTTGTCATCACAAGTAATAAATATATCAGAAGTACTTTCTGCATAAGCTAAATGAGCAGAGTCTCCAAGTCCAAAACCAGCATTAAAAAGTTCATTAGCTCTTTTCTTCAAACTTGATGAATTGGTAGTATAATTACTATCAAATTTTTCAAGTAGTGCCAAAACTTCTTGTCGTTCTAAAGCGTTGGATATTGCAGAAACTTCAG
>JASFYQ010000153.1:0-42121 GCA_045047105.1 Pseudomonadota bacterium
TGGGGGATAAAGCACATAGTCGTATCTTACAAGGAAAAGCAGCTATGGCTATAATTACAACCGGGCATGAGCAGGAGGCCTATCAAAAAGGTGGATTTAATAATTATCCTCTGGAAGACTTTATTCGCCCCTTAGAGCAAATGTCTATTCTTTGTGGCATGAAATACTACCCCCCACTCACCTTACACCAGGCACATAAAGCAACTACAGAAGAGTTAATAGCATTTAGTGATAGCTATAAACAACGTATGGATCAATTAACCCAACTACCTAGTTTTAACAATGAATGAGCACTTACTCTTAGTTAATATTCTCATCTACCTGTTTGCTGCGGTTATTGCAGTACCTTTATTTAAAAAATTGGGACTGGGTTCGGTATTAGGTTATTTAGTTGCAGGTGTGGTTATTGGTCCCTGGGGTTTAGCATTAATCACAAAAACTCAGGATATACTGCATTTTGCTGAATTTGGTGTGGTGCTTTTATTATTTTTAATCGGCCTGGAGCTAGAACCCAAACGCTTATGGGAGATGCGACATTCTATAATCGGAATGGGTGGTGGACAAATCCTCTTAACCAGTCTTTTTTTATTTCTTATTGGTTTATTTTATGATCTCAGCTGGAGTACTGCTTTAATTATTGCCATGTCTCTTTCCCTGTCTTCAACCGCGATTGCTTTACAAATTTTAAATGAGAGAAACCTGTTAAGCAGCCATACGGGAAACTCTGCTTTTTCGGTATTATTATTTCAGGATCTTGCTGTTATTCCCATGATGGCAGCTATTCCGTTACTGGGAGGCAGCCATATAGCAGAAGACAGTGGTTTATTTTCTGCAATTGCAGAAGTAGTTGGAGTTATTGCTCTGGTAGTTATTGGAGGTCATTACCTTACCGAACCCATCTTTAGAATTATTGCTCGTACCCATATGCGGGAAATGTTTATTGCCTTCTCGCTGTTACTGATTATAGCTATTGCCCTACTTATGGATAAAGTTGGCCTATCTATGGCTCTGGGCAGTTTCCTTGCAGGTGTTTTATTAGCCGAATCAGAGTTTCGACATGAACTGGAAGTCGAAATTGAGCCCTTTAAAGGATTATTAATGGGGCTTTTTTTTATTGCTATAGGAATGTCTATTAATTTTGGACTATTAATTGAGCATCCTCTATTTATTCTTTCTCTGGTTATCATGCTGGTGCTTGTTAAGCTCTTTGTATTATTTGTTATTGCCAGATTATTCTCCTTTCCCAGTAGCCAATTCCCGTTGTTCACCATTGTATTATCCCAGGGTGGTGAATTTGCTTTTGTTTTATTTACTCTGGCAGGAGATACAGGAGTTCTTAGCGCACAAGTTATTGAGCCTTTAATTGTGGTAGTGGCATTATCTATGGCAATTACTCCATTATTAATGTTATTAAATGATCATTTTATTGAGCCACGATTTGCTAAGCTGTCTTCAATTCCAGCAGATGTGGAGATTGAAGATCTGAACCATCCCGTTATTATTGCTGGTTTTGGTCGGTTTGGTCGTGTAGTTGGACGGCTTTTACATGCGAATAAAATCCCCACTACTATTTTAGATCATGATCCGGATATGATTGTAGATACACGTGCTTATGGTTATAAAGTCTATTATGGTGATGCCCGTAAAGCTGCTTTATTGCACTCTGCGGGGGCAGGTTCAGCAAAAGTAATGATCGTTTGTGTGGACGATCCACAAATGGCACTGGATGTAATTGATACAGCAAGAAAACATTTTCCTCATCTTACTATTTTATCGCGTGCTTATGATATGGGCCATGCATTTGAACTATTAGATAGAGGTGTAGAACTTTTTCAACGTGAAATGCTCAGCTCTGCTATGGTATTAGGAGAAAAAACACTGGTTGAATTGGGTTATGGAGCCTATCAGGCACATTGTGCTACAAAAGTTTTTGCTGATCACGATAGCAGCTTATTTAAACAACTGTATAAAGCCGATGTGCTGGAAAAACGGATAACTATTTCCCGTAATGCCAGAGATGAGCTAGCTAAGGTATTAGCGGGTGATGAAGACGAACTAAAAAGACAAAAGAATGGGGTTTGGGAATAGTTAAATTTGTTATTAGCATACCCCTTCTTCTCTTTTTTAGGTTCTCGATTAGCCTTTTAGAAATTGTCTCCATCAATCAGGTCGCCTATACCCCCAAGTATAGAGCCTTCACCTTTACTGCCGCCTCTTTGAGGTGCGGCGGCTAGCATTCTTCCCGCTAAACGAGAGAAAGGCAGCGATTGCAACCAGACTTTTCCCGGGCCTTGAAGGTGTGCAAAAAACAGTCCTTCACCACCAAATAAAGCGGATTTAATTCCACCCACTTGCTGTACATCAAAATTAACTGTTTCAGTAAAAGCAACTACACAGCCTGTATCTACATGAAGCTGTTCGCCTGCTTTTAATTCACGTTCGATAACCGTGCCACCTGCATGAATAAAGACCATGCCATCACCTTCGAGGCGTTGCATGATAAAACCTTCACCGCCAAATAAACCGGTTAGAATCTTTTTCTGAAAGTGAATGCCAATAGAAACACCTTTGGCTGCACATAAAAAACTGTCTTTCTGGCAGATTAAAACACCATTAACATTAGGTAAAGTAATAGGCAGAATATGACCAGGATAAGGTGCTCCAAAGGCAACATGTGCCTTGCCCTGACCCTGATGAGTAAATACCGTGGTAAATAAACTTTCACCGGTTATCAGGCGTTTTCCTGCACCTAATAATTTATCCATAAAACCGCCCGCATTATCATTATGTGATCCATCACCAAAGACGGTATCTAGATTAATGTGGCAATCCTTGTACATCATAGCACCAGCTTCGGCAACAGCGCTTTCACCCGGGTCTAGTTCAATCTCAACAAACTGCATCTCTGTACCAAAAATCTTAAAATCAATTTCATCAGAAGAGGCCATAGAAACGGGAGGCGGAGCCATCTGAGCTATACTTTGTTCTTGTAGTTCTACAATTTGTTTAATTGGCAGCCATTCTGCAAAACCTTCTTTCCAGGCATGCCCATTAGAATCGGTGCTGGCTTTAGTAATTGCATCTGCTAAAGTGAGAGGGCCTATTTGTTGACCATTATAACTAAGATACCAGGATGACATATTATTCCTCCTCTACTAAAAATTGTTGATTAATTCTGTTGATAGTTTGGCTATCCAGTTTTAAATTAGCAGCCAGATCTTTTAAATATTCTGCTTCTTCCTCGGTATCTACAACAATAGCTATTAGAGAAACCATATAGACTTTTTCTGCCATTTCTAAATCGTTTACTCTTTCACATATTTGTTGCATAGAGGGGGGATTATTAAGGCGAGTCTCCATATAATCAAAACCTTCTTGATCGCTACCAATATCTTTTAATTGTTGCATTATTTTAAGCTCTTCACTGCTATCAATTTCTCCATCAGCATTTGCAGCAGCTAACATTGCATCAATAAGTAACAAGGCTTGCTCGGTAGCACTTTGCTCAGTTGCTGTGGCAGTGCTTGTAGCAGGCATTGGAGGTGGAGCTATAGTCGATGTTGATGGCGGGGCAACAGGTGGTGCTGAGGGAGGAGCCGCTGATAGTGTAGATGGAGGTGCAGCTGATGGTGTAGATGGAGGAGCCGCTGATAGTGTAGAGGGAGGAGCCGCTGATAGTGTAGATGGAGGTGCCGCTGATAGTGTAGATGGAGGTGCAGCTGATAGTGTAGATGGAGGTGCAGCTGATGGTGTAGATGGAGGTGCAGCTGATATAGGGGGAGGTGTTACTTGATTGTTTGAAGTTGCAGGTGCTGGAGGTCTATTTGTTATGGTTTTTGTTTGCTTACTCTCCTGAGTAAAATGCTCATAGGCCGCAATAGCAATGCCTAATGCCCCCATTCCTAATGCAGCCTTGCCTCCAGGCTGGTTATCACCTGTAACACTTTTAAGTAGTCCACCTAATAAACTTTGTGCATCAAACATATGGTTTTCCTTGTTACTTATTAATGTTATTTTTATTATTAAATAATAACATGCTTAATAATAAAACAGAATAATAAGTTTTTAAATCAGCTCGAATAAAGTAATGGTGCGACTAAAGCTGTACTCAGACCCAGGCTTTCGATTGGAGGCAGGTTTTTATCAAATTATAATAACAGTTTGCTTTTTTTATCTTCCCAGTCTTCTTTAATTTGAATTATTTCGTCTTGAATGGCTAAAAAGGTACTAACAAAGTCTGGGTCAAAATGTTTTCCACTTTCTTCTTCTATGAGTGTAAGAGCTTTCTCTCCTGGCCATGCCTTTTTATAGGGGCGCTCCATGGTAAGTGCATCAAATACGTCTGCAATGGCAACAATTCGAGCAGATTCGGGTATTCTTTCTGCTTTTAACCCTTCCGGGTAACCTGTTCCATCGTACTTTTCATGGTGGGATAGTGCAATTTCAGCCGCCATGTGGAATAGGTGTGATTTTCCTTTTTTTAAAATTTGGTAACCAATAATTGAATGCCCTTGCATAATTAACCACTCTTCATCCGATAGTTTTCGAGGGGCCTTTAGAATACTGTCAGGTATTCCAATTTTTCCCATATCATGCATTGGAGCGGCCATTTCTAATAATTCCACCTGTGGCACAGGCCAGTTTAAAGCATGTGCCAGGGCTGCACTATAGGAGGCCATGCGCCAGATATGTACACCAGTATCAGTATCATTATAATGCCCTGCTTCACCCAACATATAGATGGCTGATTTTTGATTGTCCATGAGTTCTTTGGTTTGCATATCAACAATAAACTGGCAAGCTCGTTGTTGATTAGCCAGGGCAAGGTGGGTTTTTACTCGGGATTTAACAATACCTGGATTTATCGGTTTGGTAATATAATCAACTCCACCTACATCAAAACCTTTTTGCTCATCTTTTGCATCTAACATTGCAGTAATAAAAATAACGGGAATATTAAAGGTTTTTTGGTTTGCTTTTAATTGTTTGCATACTTCATAACCATCCATCTCTGGCATCATAATGTCCAGTAAAATAAGATCGGGTGGTTGCATATTAGCAATTTTAAGAGCGATGTTGCCATTAATGGCGGCTTTTATTTCATAGCTATTGCCTAATACCCCCTTTAGTACATCAAGGTTTGCAGGGGTATCATCAACAATAAGAATAGTTTGCCTTAACGCTTTTTTATCAGCCATATTTCCACTCATTTTATCTCAGCTATTACTCTAAAATAATTAATTCTTTCCTAAGTTTTTTAGCTGCATCTGTTGCAGACTCAAAATCATATTTAGTTAGCTGTTTTTTAATTAATTTAAGCTGGTGTTTTATTTTAGTATTTATATCTGATTTTAAAAGTGTATCAATAATACCTTCTGAATCGGTATTATAGGATTCTAATAAGGATAATAAATTATTGAGTTTCTCATCTAATTGTTTATCACTTATGCTGCTCTCTGTAGTTACATTATTATTAGCGGGTTGAAAAGATTGTTTATGTTTAATAATTGATTGAATTTCAATAACTATTTGCTTTAATTGTTTCTGTGCCTGATCAATTTCAGTTGAGCAGGAGATGAGTGTTTGTTTTGCTGTGCTCTTGTTTTGTTGTGCATCTTTTATACATGTTTCCATTTTTTTAGTTATCTGAAATACAGAATCTGCTCCCACATTCCCGGCAACACCTTTAAGAGTATGGGCACATCGAATAGCCGATTCAAAATCATCAGAGTTTAAAAAACTACATATTTTATTGATGTCGTTTTGATGATCCTGGATAAATGTTTCTAAAATAAGTAGCAATAGACTGCTATCGTTATCCAGGCGCAGAAGGGCATTTTCATAATCAATATATTGTAAATCATTAAAAATGTGTGCCGTTGTACTATTCTTACTTGTTGCTATAAGTGGGGCTTTGTTAATTTCTGTATTACTACTATGTGGTAATTTTTTTTGCTCAATATTTACCCATTTTGCAATGGTTGAAAACATGTCTATAACATTAATTGGTTTACTAATATAATCATTCATTCCAGCCGCTATGGCTTGTTTATGATCACTTTCCATTGCATTTGCTGTCATTGCAATAATAACTAACTCTGAATCAAACTCCCTGATTTTTCTGGTTGCAGTATAACCATCTATAATAGGCATTTGTATATCCATTAATACCGCATCAAAATTGTAGTTTCTGGTTTGTTCAATTGCTTCTTGGCCATTATTGGCTATACTGACAGAGATATTATTATTGCTAAGTAATTCTGTTGCGAGTTCCTGATTCAATATATTATCTTCAACCAGCAAAATTTTTGCACCAGATAATTGAGCAATTTTAGCCTGATCTAGCAGCTTATTATTTTGTTTTCTGCTGTTGGTGGTAGTGGTAGTGGAGAGGCCAAAGCTATTCATTATTGCGTCCAGCAAGCTGGGTGGTGTAATAGGCTTGGTGAGTATTTTAGGTATTGTTACATTTAATTGTTTTGCCTTATCTGATACTGCGTCTTTACCATAAGCAGTAACCATTATAACGGAAGGTGGTACATCAGGGCATTGCTGATACAATTTCTGAACCGTTTGTACGCCATCTAATCCAGGCATTTTCCAATCCATTAATAACAAATCAAATGCTGCATTGGCATTTGCTGCTGCTAACACTGTATCAATAGCCTGTTGTCCATTTTCTACAATAGTTACTTGCATTTTTAGATGTTCAGACATTGCTGCAAGTATTTCTCTGGAACTGGCATTATCATCGACAATTAATAGACGTTTTCCCTGTATTTGACTTATATCTGCTAGAGAGTTTATTGGCGGGGTATTTATTAATGTTTCTTCACTCTTGTCTTGTAAAGAAAATACCGCAGTGAATGAAAAGGTACTACCATTTTGGTATTCACTCTTAACCCAGATTGTCCCCCCCATTAATTCAGTTAGTGTTTTTGATATGGCTAAGCCAAGGCCTGTTCCACCATATTTGCGCGTAGTAGATGAATCTGCCTGATTAAAAGAATGGAACAGTTTTTGTTGTTGCTCAGGGGTCATTCCAATACCACTGTCCTGAATTGAAAATAATAGCTCAATCTGTCTTTCCTGGTATTTTTGTGCTGACTTGTGGAGCTGGATGCGGATGATTATTTCGCCCTGCTCAGTGAACTTAACGGCATTATTTGCCAGATTGACTAATATCTGGCTTAATCTTAAAGGATCTCCAATTAATGCACAGGGGACATTAGCATCTTTATCAAATAATAATTCGAGAGATTTTTCTTCTATATTATTGCCAATAATGGTGGATAAGTTTTCAAATATCTCACTCAAATTAAAATTTACTTGCTCTAGTTCCAGTTTTCCCGCTTCAATTTTTGAAAAATCTAAAATATCATTAATTATGCCTAGTAGTGATTCAGCAGAATAATGTACCTTTTCGATATAATTGTGTTGTTTTTCATTTAAATCTGTTTGCAGGGCTAAATAGGACATGCCAATTATTGCATTCATTGGGGTCCTGATTTCATGGCTCATATTTGCTAGAAAATCACTTTTTTCCTTATTTGCCTGTTCTGCTAATTTTTTTGCATTAAACAGTTCTGCCTCGGCTTGTTTACGACTGGATATATCCTGAAAAACTGCAACTGAGCCTATAATTATTTTTTTATCACCTTCTTTGCCAGATTTTTCTTCATAGAGAGGAGTTGATATAATAGAGACTGGGAATAAAATACCCTGTTTATTGGTAAAATATTCGCTGTCAGATCGGTAAATTTTCCCCTGTTTGATGCTCTTATGGGTCGGGCATTCATGGGCTGGAACATGTGTGCCATCTAAGGTCTGGAAATGAATTTTATTATGGATATTAATCCCCAATAATTCTTCCTGGCTCCATCCGGTTAGCTTTTCTGTTTCTGGATTAACAAACAGGCAATTGCCTTTATTATCTAAAGCATATACTCCTTCTCCCATTGTATCTGTTAATCCCTGCAAGAAGCGGTTGGACTTATTTAGGCTTTCCTCCATCTCTTTTCGTTTAGTAATATCTGTACGGATAGCAATATATTTAAAAGGATGCCCCTGTGTATCTAAAAAAGGAACAATGGTTGCAGAAACCCAATAATAAGAACCTGATTTGGTTTTATTCTTTATCTCCCCATGCCATACTTTTCCAGCGGAAATTGTTTCCCATAATTGCTTATATAGTGCAGGCGAGTGTTCCCCTGATTTAACAATGCGATGGTTTTTACCAATTAATTCTTTCTGTTTATAACCACTGATTTTGCAGAATTTATCATTTGCATAGGTAATTACGCCTCTTATATCGGTACTACTAACAATTGCATGTTGGTCTAATGCAAAAATTTGAAAATGCAGATCTTGAGTCAGTGTTTGTAATTTTTTATTGGTTGTATTTATCTGAGCAATGATCTTTTGGCTAATATAAATAATAATAAGTATAACGCTAAAAGAAAGTAAAAATTGTAAAATATAGTATTGTATTTTATTTTTATAAACTTTCTCTTGCAGGGTAAAAAGTCGCTGCTGGCTTTCATAAAAAAGACGGTTGGCATTTTGGGTCAGGCGATTAAAAGTTGGAGCAAATAATTGTAATTGCAGTTTTATTTTTATTGCCGTAAGAGCATAATTTTTATTGTCTTTTAATGCCAGATAGTTATCTCTTGCATTGAGCAGGAGCAGGATTTCCTGCATTTTTTTATTAAGAGTAATTAGTTTGGGTCTTAATTCAATATTTTCTAAAACATATTGACCGGGTGAAGGTTGATAAAAATATTTTATGCTTTGCATAGTCACGTCTTTATTGGTCAGGTTGAGTCTTTTTTCTCGTTTAAGCTCTCCTCCTTGTGACAAGACTGTTAAGGCATTATTAAGCTCTTTGTTTTGCTCGTTAAATACCTGCATGGTAATGCGTTGTCGGTTTTTTCCTGTAGTTGTGGCTAATTTATAGACCGTAGCTCTGATTCTGTGGATATCAGAAATAATAATTTCACCAATATGTAATCGAGCCTTTTCATTTTCGAGGTTGCTATTGAGTTTATTAATAAGATGGCTAAAGCCAATTTCCATGGCAATTAATAATAAAATGCCCAGTAAATAAATACTTAATTGCAAATAAATGGGTGCAGAGGAAACGCCTTTAGAGTTAATGGTATTATATATTTCTCGAAGTTGATGAGATTTCATTTATTTAACACTAATACTTTGAGGAGTTAAAAAACCAAACTTTTTAAAAATTGAGTTTGCTTCAGCAGATGAAGCATATTGCATAAATTTTGCAACCAGTTGAGGGTGTTTAGAAAAGCTCAGAGCATTTAATAGCAGTTGTTTGGGTTTTGCAATTTTGGGATCTAATGATATTGCATCAACATATAGTTTATTATTATCAAAAAAAGCGGTAGCTTTCCAGTTAATAATAACATCTGCATCGCCTTTTTTAAGTGCATGATTTAAGGTTCTTGAATCACTGGTTAGATACAATACATTGTTTAAAACAACATTATATATCCCCAGTTTTTCAAGAATTTTTTTTGTTTCTTTGCCTATACTGCCACTTTCATGACTGCCTATAACAACATTTAAATCTTTACGTGTTAAATTATTAATGTCTGCAGAAATATTTTTAGGATTGCCCTTCTTTACTAATAGGGCTGCCTGGTTATATCCCAGTTTGACTGATTCTTTCAGCAGGCCATCAGCAAAGTGCTTGTCTCGATACGACGCTGAACCAGGCAAATAAAGATCGCCTTTTTTTGCGGCTTTAAGGCTTTGATACAAATCTTCAGAGCCTCCCTGAGTTATGGTAATTTTTAGCTGATGTTTTTTCTCAAAATTATTAGCTATTTCCCGCATGGGGTTTGACATGGTAATGCCACAATAAATTAATAGCTCGATCTGATTCTTTTGAGGGTTGCTGCTATCACAGGCAAGCAGGCTAAAACAAGATACTATTAATATACATAGGGCTTTTATTTTATTATTATTCAGGTTCAAGCTTGAAACGGTCATAATTAACTCCACGATTGTGGCACAGAGTATAAGTGAATTAATTTGTGTTATCAATAAATTCAATTACTGCTATAAGCCTATAAACTAGAGTAAATAAGAGGGGCTGATACAATAAAAATAAATTAATCACAATCAACAAAACTGGCAGCTTTTTCTAAAATACCAGTACCTGCTCCAGGCTTATGGGCATTTTCGCTGATTTCCTGGCGATATAGTCTTGCTCCCGGGCAGGCAAAAAATAACCCCAGCGTATGGCGAACCAGATGACCCAGGGGGACACCATCGTATAGTTCATTTTCTGCATAATCCATATACGCTGCAAGAATCTGCTTACGTGTGTTTAATGTCTTATTCTCTTTTGTTGAAACGCTTTTGTCGCTAACATATAGTGCATCCATGTCTTTCATAAAATAGCAATTATGATAGGCTTCTCTGCCAATCATCACTCCATCAACATGTTGCAGGTGTTCCTTAGTCTGAGCTAGGGTTTTAATACCACCATTAATAATAATATTTAAATGGGGAAAATCACGTTTAAGCTGGTAAACATACTCATAACGAAGTGGAGGAATTTCTCTATTATCCTTGGGGCTCAGGCCATCTAACCAGGCTTTTCTAGCATGGATAATAAAAGTTTTAAATTGTGCCTTATCCAGATGTTCTACCAAGGTTGCTAATTGTGAATAATCATCGTTATGATCAATACCAATACGGGTTTTAATAGTGACAGGAATATCAAGTTTTTCCTGCATGGCCAGCATACAGCGGGTAACCAGTTCGGGTACCTCAATTAAACTGGCTCCAAACTGTCCTGATTTTACTCTGGGGCTGGGACAACCTGCATTAAGATTAATTTCATTGTAACCATAATCCTGGGCCATTACCGCCGCTTTAGTCAGATGTTCAGGATCATTGCCTCCCAGTTGTAAGGCAACAGGCTGTTCTATAGCTGAAAATTGTAAGTGGCGTTGGGTATTTTTTCCATACAAGAGTGCACCAGTAGTAACCATCTCTGAGTATAAAAAAGTTTTTTTTGTTATTAAACGTAATAAATAACGGAAGTGTCTGTCGGTATAGTCCAGCATGGGAGCTAAACAGACGCGGTGTGATTGGTATAACAAAAATTAAGTTCCTTGTATTGGTAATTGCTTGCTTGAATCTAAAACTAAAGCTGATTACAATGTATCTATCCACCCGTTATTTTTCAAGTGTTATTTTAAATTGTATAAGCTAATATGAGCTATTATTATCCACTGTTTTTTTTAATTTGTTTTTATAATCAGGCTTTTGCATTTTCACAGGCTGATTCATTCCATACTATCTCAACCAAGATGAGTTATGCTATGTCTGCGGATAAAGAAAGTATCAAAAAAAACAAACAATTAAAACCATTTAGAAAATTATTTGTAAAAGCAAATGCAGCAATTGATCAAAATAACAATAAAAAATATCAGCAATATTTACAACAACTAAACAATTATCCTCTGGTTACTTTTCTAGAGTATAAACAATTACGTAAAAATTTATTTAAGGCGAAGGAAAAAACTGTAGATGATTTTATTAAGGCAAATGAGCAAACCCCATATGCGGATAAAATCAGAACAAAATGGCTGGATCTATTAGCTAAAAAGAAGCGCTGGCAGACTTATTTACGCTTTTATACCCCGCAAAAATCAATTCGTAGGCAGTGTGAGCATTTACAGGCATTAATGAGCCGTGGCAAAAAACAACAGGTTTTTGAACAGGTACAAGCTATCTGGTTAACCAATAAATCACGGCCAAAAAGTTGTGATGTTATTTTTAAAGCATGGGAGAATGCAGGTTTTATAAGCAGAGACTTACGCTGGCAGCGTATTCAATTGGTAATGGCTAAAGGGCGTATCAGTCTGGCAAAATATATAGCCAGGCCTATGAGTAAAACCGATAAAGCTATTTTAACACAATGGATTAGCTTACATAGAAAACCTCAAAAACTTAATAATTCTTCAATTTTATTTTCAAAACATAAGATGCAGCAAGAAATTATTGTGCATAGTTTAAAACGCCGAGCTAGAAAAAAGCCTCAGTATGCAGCAGAGCTGTTAAACGATATCAAACAAAAAGTAACTTTAAAGCCAGAAAATCTTAACCAGATTTATCGGGCTATTGGTTTATCTTTTGCAAGAAAACATCAAGCAGGAGCATGGTTCTGGTTGAGTAAAATTGATGATAATAGTGCTAATTTGTATACTAAAGAGTGGCGAGTCAGAGCGGCTATTCGAGAGCAAAAAACCAGAGAAATTATTTCGGCTATTAAGCGTTTGCCTCTTGAAGAGCAGCAAAGTCAACGCTGGAAATTCTGGTTAGCTAATGCATCCGAAAAACTGGGTAATAAAACTATTGCGGATAAAATTTATAAAAAACTGGCCTTAAAGCGGGGGTATTACGCTTTTTTAGCGGCAGATAAGATGGAGCTAAAGTATGAATTTAATGATAGCCCTATTGTTTATAATGCTGAAAAATTTGCTCAAATTAAACAACACCCAGGTATACAACGAGCGTATGAGTTTTTGGTTTTAGGCATGCAAATAGAAGCTAAACGGGAATGGTTTTTTGTTACTAAAAAAGTATTTGATCAATCACAAAATATTATGGCTGCTAAGCTTGCTCAGAGTTGGGGCTGGCATGACAGGGCTATAATAACTATTGCAAAAACAGGTGAATGGGATGATATTAATTTGCGTTTTCCTTTAATGTTAGAAAAAGCGGTGGAAAAATATTCACGCTTAAATAATATTGATGCTGCCTATACTTATGCTGTTATTCGACGTGAAAGTGCCTTTGCTATTGAAGCCCGTTCCCCTGTTGGAGCTATGGGGTTAATGCAAATAATGCCTGCTACAGGAAAAGGGATAGCCAAAAAGTTAAAACTTGCGTATAAGAATAAGATTCAGCTTTATTCCAGTGATTTTAATTTAAAACTGGGAACAAATTATTTAAATGAGATGTTAGGAAAATTCTATCAGCAACCCGTGCTTGCCAGTGCCGCATATAATGCGGGAGGACATAGAGTAAAAGCCTGGCTACCTAAAGATAAAGCTTTAAATGCCATGGTTTGGGTAGAAACTATTCCTTTTCAAGAAACCAGAGCTTATGTCAGTGCTATTTTAGCTTATACTGCAATTTATCAACATCGATTGAGCCAGCCAATTACACGTTTAACTCAGCGCATGCCTGATGTTCCCTTTAAAAAGTAAAAAATAGTAGGATAAAATATTATGCTTGATAAAACTAAGCACAGTTTTTTATTTATTAATATTGCAGCGATTATTATTGTGTTAGCTGCTGTAAAAGCTATGGAACCGATTATAGCTCCGTTGCTTATTGCTGTTTTTATTGCTGCAATTAGTGCCCCCAGCATGTTTTGGTTTATGCGCCACAGGGTTCCACAAGGCCTATCAATTGCTTTAGTTTTAAGTCTGGTTTTTATTAGCAGCATGGTTATTTTTAATGTGGTGGGCTCATCTCTGAGCGACTTTATTGCTGATATTCCTATATACCAACAAAAATTACACCAAATATCTATTGATTTAATTCCTATGGTAAATAATTGGGGCTTAAGTCTGGAAGTAGAAGAGCTTGGCCAGATTTTTGATTTAGGTGCAGTGATGGGCTTTGTTGGTAAGACCTTTAAAGGGGTATTAAATACCCTAACGAATGTTTTTTTGATTTTATTATTGGTAGTTTTTATTCTTATTGAGTTTGCCAGTTTTGGTAAAAAAATGCGCAAAATAAGCACTGACCCACAAAAAACCATGGCCTCATTACACTATTTTTCAGTAACTTTGAATAATTACATTGTACTTAAAAGTTTTATGAGCTTATTAACCGCTATTCCTATAAGTATTGTTCTTTATCTACTGGAAATTGATTATCCTTTACTATGGGGGTTTTTGGTTTTTTTATTAAATTTTATTCCTAATATTGGCTCCATTATTGCTGCTGTTCCAGTGGTTTTATTAGCTATTGTCCAGCATAATTTTTTTACGGCACTAATGGTTTTATTATTGTTTTTTGCGGTGAACAATATTGTGGGTAATATGATTGAACCTAAACTTATGGGACGTAAACTGGGCTTATCTGCTCTGGTTGTTTTTGTTTCTCTGGTATTCTGGGGGGCATTACTCGGGACGGTAGGAATGTTTTTATCTGTGCCTCTAACCATGGCTTTAAAAATTGCCATGGAAAGTAATAAAAAAACGCGCTGGATTGCGGTTCTATTAGGTAATGAGCAGGATGATTTAGTTAAGTCTTAAATGTTGTTTAATGTAAAATATTCGGCTGGGCTAGTGAAAAGGCAGAAATTTCAGCATCAAATACGGTGCCATCAGTGGCCTGCATCTGGTAACTGCCCTGCATACTACCTACGGGGGTTTCAATAATTGCTCCGCTGCTATAAGTAAAGTCTTCACCCGGCTTTAATTCAGGGTGCTGGCCTATTACTCCAGGACCACGTACTTCTTGCACTTTGCCTTCGGCATCGGTAATTAGCCAATGTCTTGATAATAATTTTACCTCTACTGTACCACGATTTAAGATATTAATAGTGTAAGCAAAAACATAGTGACTGTTTTTGGGTTTTGATTGTTCTTCAATATACTGCACGGTAACATTAATGGCTATTTTATATTTATCATAGAGCTCAGTTGTTATCGCAGTAGTAGTTTCAGGAGTTTTTTTTGTTTCTTTAGCTGTCACTCTATTACCTTTTAATATAAATTTTTTTAGTCGTTATTGCAATCACCAAAAATCAGCGTACCAATACCTTCATCAGTAAATAATTCCAATAATACCGCGTGCTCTATTCTACCATCAATAATATGTGATGAGCAGACATTATTTTGCACAGCATCCAGAGCACATTTTATTTTTGGTAACATGCCTCCATGGATGGTACCATCGGTTATAAGCTGATCTACTTTTTCTACACTTAAACCAGTCAATAATTTATCTTTTTTATCCAGCAAGCCTTTGGTATTGGTCAGTAGAACCAGTTTTTCTGCTTTTAATGCTTCAGCTAACTTGCCTGCAACTAAATCTGCATTAATATTATAGGATTGCCCATCATCACCCACTCCTATAGGAGCAATTACGGGGATGAAGTCACTACTAATCAGGGTGTTAATTAAGGTAGTATCAATTTGGTCTATTTCACCTACATGGCCCAGATCAATGATTTCTGAAACATTTATTTCTGCTGATTTTTGCAGGGCTTTTTTGGTAAGTTTTAATTTGTGGGCATGAATAAAATGGCCATCCTTTCCTGTTAATCCAACTGCGCTACCACCATGTTGATTAATCAGCGAAACAATCTCTTTATTTACCTGTGCCCCTAAAACCATTTCAACAATATCCATGGTTTCTTTATCGGTAACACGCATGCCTTCAATAAATTTACTTTCTTTACCAATACGATTAAGTAATTTTCCTATTTGAGGGCCTCCGCCATGTACAATAATGGGGTTTAAACCGACCAGTTTGAGTAATACAATATCCTGAGCAAAACTGTTTTTAAGTGTTTCATCAATCATGGCGTTACCACCAAATTTGACCACTATAGTACGACCTTTAAATTGTTTAATATATGGCAGAGCTTCAATTAATACGTGGGCAATGCGTGTTGCTGGGTTTTTATCTGTTTTCATTTTTATTTCTATTGTTTATAAGAGTGTTAAATTAATAATATAAAATTTACTGGCTGTTTAAGCTGAGCTAATAAGGAAATTTTACAAAGACAACGGATAAGATTACTTCCTTAAACTTCTCTGCAATACGCTGTAATGCTTTGGGGTTATCTGCTTCAAATCGTAAACTGAGTGACGATGTAGTATTAGATTTTCGCACTACTCCCCAACCATCTTCATATTCAACTCGCAGACCATCCAGGCTAATAATTCCAGCTGGTTTAAATTCATTTTTCTGAGACAGAATCTTTTCCATAATTTCTGCCTGTTGTCCTGGTTGCACTGGAATAAGGACTTCAGGGGTACTTATTTTATCTGGAATTTCTATAAATAAATCAGCACTTTTACCTGGGAAGTTTGAAATGATTTGTAGTAGCTTGGCAGCAACATAAAATGCATCGTCTAAGCCATGGGCATGTTCAGCATAAAATAAATGTCCGCTATATTCCCCGGCTAATGCAGTATGGTTGGCTTCCATACGTTGTTTGATATTGCTATGACCTGATGGGGTTAATTCAGGCTCCCCCTTATATTGAATAATCCATTCATGTAAGCTAGATGATGACTTAACATCATACATTACTTTGGCTCCAGGTTGCTGTTGTAATAAATCTCTTGCTAACAGCATTAGTACCCTGTCAGCCCAAATAATATCTCCATTGGATGAGATTACTCCAAGTGCACTACCATCACCATTAAATGCCAGCCCAAGATCGGCTGCTTCGCTTTTAACTTTTTCTGATAAGGCTTGTAAGTTTTCTGCTTTACTAGGCCCTGGTGGATGGTTGGGGCATTTGCCATCTAATTCTTCAAATAATGGAATGACCTGGCATCCAAGCATTTTTAATAAATCAAAAATAATCTGTGAAGTTACACTATTAGCAAAATCAACCACCACATTCAGTTGCTTTGCCAGGTTGAAATTTTCACTAAAACTATTGATATAATTGTGGTTGAGATTCTGCTTTTCAATTTTACAAAGTGGCCTACCTTCTTCTGGAGTAGTATCCCTTAATTGATTTAATTGGCTTTGACTATAGATTTGGTTATTTAATAATATTTTTAAGCCATTATATTCTGCTGGACTGGAGCCAGCTGTTACCATTAACGCATTACCCTGTGTTTGTGTTTGGGCACAGAAATATACAACGGGTAATGTAACCAGACCTAAATCTATAATTTGAAGCTCATAAGGTTTAAATCCTTCTAATAAGGCCAGATATAACTCTTCACTGGATGTTCTTCCATCATAACCAATAGTTAATTGGGATAAGTCATTATTTTCCATCTGTTGTGCTATACCATGTGCCAGATAGGTAAATATGGCTGCATTTATTTGTGTACCATAAATACCACGGATACCATAATCGCTAAAAATAAGCGGATCAATTTTATCTGTAGATATTGCTTGCTCGCTATTTAGATTTTCTGATGCGGGTGTTTTAGTTATATCCGTTAATGCGGACGTACTTTTCATACCCAGTTTAGAAATTGCCTGTTTATATGCTAGAATTGAGTCTTCTGCGCTCTCCTCTTTGGTAAATTGTTTTAATGTTTTGATTTTATTTATGATTAAAAACAGGCTATAGACTACTAAAATAAATGCCATCAGGGCAAAAAGCATAAATAATAAGTAGGATGAGGGATTCATATCCAGTGTTTTTAAAGCAGAAGAATAAGATACTCTCCAATGACTATTTTTTATAGTATGGGTTTTAGTTACGGCATTATTTATTCTGGCTCCTTTGAGCGCCAACTTAACTAATGCTCCCTGATAAAGTTTGATAGAATTTTCACCTAAATCAATATTATCTAATAGCTGGCTTGCAAATTTACCGGGTACCATGCAGACATAAAAACCTATGACCTTTTCTGTTTCTGCATTAATATCTAATACGGCTTTTTTTGCTATAACAATTGCGGAAAAATCGGACTTGGGTTTTATGAGTTCCAGTGTTGAAATTTGCCCTTTGGGAGCACTATATAGCTGATTTAATAACACTAAAAAAGCATTTCCCTGGGCTGGGTTATCAACAATAGCAAGATGATCCAGGGGTAAGGAGAAAAAGCTGATTTTACTGCCAGGAAAAAATTCTTCACTGTTTATCGTTTCACCGTCAGACATTTTGGGAAACTGCTGTTTATTAAACTTATTTTGAAATTTTTTAATTTGTCTACTGATGGTATCTGCTACCTTTTCAACTTCGACTTGCACCTGTTGTTGTTGCTCGATTAAGTATTGTTCAGCGATAGAATCTAAATCTTGATAGGCTAAAAAAGCAAACAGTGCTGCTACGACCAGTGCTACAATAATTTTAATTAGCTGATTATCTATAGCGGTTTTTTTTGATCGGCGACTGACTTTTTTTGAATCCTTATCTGGCTCTTCGCTGGGTTTCTGAGCAATAAATCCAGTCTCAATAATTTGTGATTCGGTTGACTCGAGGACAACCTTTTCTTCTAGATCCATTTCCTGTTCTTTTTCAGTTGCCATAATTTTTACCTGTTTTTTGTAGTAAGCTTATACACCTGTATGACCAAACCCGCCCTCACCACGATGGCTGCTATCAAACTCTTCTACTATTTCAAATTCGGCCTGTATTACGGGTATAAACACTAATTGAGCAATGCGATCACCCGGGTTAATAGTAAAGCTCTTATTACTTCTATTCCAGCAGGATACAAATAATTGTCCCTGGTAATCAGAATCGATCAAACCCACCAAATTTCCTAAAACAATGCCCTGTTTATGGCCTAATCCTGAGCGTGGTAATATAACTGCAGCAATTCCAGGATCGCCAATATGGATGGCTACACCAGTAGGGATTAATAAGGTTTCTCCTGCTGCTAATTGAGTTACCTCTTCAACCAGTGCCGATAGATCTAATCCTGCTGATCCTGGTGTTGCATAATTGGGTAATGGAAATTCCTTGCCCATGCGAGGATCTAAAATTTTTACTTCAATTGTTGGTTTATTCATGTATTACCTATTTTTAGGATAGTTATTATACGCTTATTTTAAAGGCTATTTATGGCTATAGTTTTTTGTTATATATAAGGCTTATGGTCTCAATAAGCTGCTGTGCAAGAATTATTTTAGTCGTTTTTTTAAGGTGTGATTCGCCACCAGGCCAAAATAGAAAGAGTTCATTTTGTTCTTGATCAAAACCCAGGCTTTCACCACTGGCTGATTTTCCTACCCAATTGGCAGCTAATAATTGTACCCCTTTATTGTTAAGTTTCTGTTGAGCATGTTTTTTTAAGTCATTGGTTTCTGCTGCAAATGCAACACAGAATGGGCGATTTTTGGTGTTTTTTGCTGCAAGTTCTGCGACTTGTTTAATAATATCCGGGTTTTTAATTAGATTTAATACTAAATTATTATTGTTTGGATGTTTTTTTAATTTTTGTTTTAATACCTGTTCTGGTCGATAATCTGCTACTGCGGCACAGGCTATAAAAATATCGGTAGTGTTTATATTATCCATTACCTGTTGTAACATTTGCTGGGCGGATTGCACCGAATAAAAATGGCAATCTGGAGCAGTTAATAGCGTTGGTCCAGAAACCAAAGTAACTTCTGCTCCGGCATCTATGGCTGCCTGAGCTATGGCATAGCCCATTTTTCCTGAACTGCGATTGGATATAAAACGTACCGGATCAATTTCTTCAACTGTTGGTCCTGCGGTAATCATTACTTTTAAAGAAGCCAGGCTGTGTTCTGCTTGTTGTTCTACGCTTGGTTTAACAAGTGGTTTAGACTGTTGTTTTATAGATATCTGGCTGAGCTGTTCTACAATTTCACTTGCTTCACTCATTCTTCCAAAGCCAACATCTCCACAGGCTTGCTCGCCACTATTGGGACCAATTAACACCACACCGTATTGCTGTAATTGTTTAATGTTTTGTTGGGTCGCAGCAGCCTGCCACATTTGTTGATTCATTGCCGGGGCAACAACTTTGCTTGCTTTGCTTGCAAGCCAAATAGTAGTGAGTAAATTATCTGCAAAGCCATGGCTAATTTTAGCAATAATATCTGCACTGGCAGGGGCGATTATAAAAATATCTGCCCAGCGAGCAAGTTCTATATGGCTCATCGCTGCCTCGGCTTCCGGATCAAAGGTTTTTATTCGAACAGGGCGGCCAGATAAGCTTTGAAAGGTGATTGGAGCAATAAAATTTTGGGCATTTTCAGTCATTACAACTTGAACATTAGCGCCCTGTTTTATTAATAGGCGAACAATTTCGCAGCTCTTATACGCGGCAATTCCCGCACTGATCCCAATTAAAATATTACTATTTAACAAACTCTGCATGATTCAAAATATTTTTATATAAAGTGTTATTTATCATAGCAGAGTTGAGATAATTTTAAAATTTTTAGTAGGGAATTAGTTATCAATTGTCAGATTTATCTGATAGTTATTTAATTTAAATAAGTACATACTTTAAAACTCGTGTATTTAGAGTGTTTTTATAAATAGAAAAGTTTATTAGCTTTTATCAGGAGTTTTAATATGTCTATACGTCAATGGCCAGAACAGGAGCGTCCAAGAGAAAAACTTTTACAGCTTGGAGCACAAAGTTTGACTGATGCCGAATTATTAGCTATTTTTTTAAGAACGGGGGTAAAGGGTTGCTCGGCTATTGATTTAGCTGGAATATTATTAAAAAAATTTGGAGGGCTAAGGCAATTATTGTTAGCAAGTGAGAAAAACTTTTGTGCCATACATGGCCTGGGTGTAGCCAAATTTGTGCAATTACAGGCATCGGTTGAAATGACCAAGCGTTTTTTACAGCAACAGCTACAGGGCAAAGATCTAATTAGTTGCCCTGAAGATAGTAAGCGTTACTTAATTAGCCAAATTCGAGATAAACCTCATGAGGTTTTTGTCTGCCTGTATCTGGACAATCGCCACCAGATCATACACTATGAGGAATTATTTCGAGGTACTATTGATGGGGCCAATGTTTACCCCAGAGAAGTAGTTAAACAAGCGCTTTATTATAATGCCGCCGCAATGATTGTTGCGCATAATCATCCTTCGGGTATAGCCAAGCCCAGTCAAGCGGATGAGCAAATTACTCAACGTTTAAAAGATGCTCTGGCACTGGTTGATATCCGCTTATTAGATCACTTTATTATTGCAGATAATGAGGTTTACTCTCTTGCAGAAAGAGGTTTATTAATGTAGTTTGTGAGCTGAGTATGATAAACACAGGGATTTGGACAACTAAACAACAAACACAAACAACAAACACAAACAACTAAAGCAATGTTACAAATTAGATACTTTTTGATTTATTTTATTATAATGCTGCTCTCTCAGCCACTATCTGCTGCGATAGAAGGTATTCAAATTGGCGTTTTAAGCCACCGAGGAAATGATACTACTTTAAAAGTATGGTCTCCGCTTGCTGATTATCTAAGCATTCAATTACCAGGTTATAAATTTAAAATTATTCCTGTAGACTTCAATCATATTGATGTAACGGTTGCCTCTGGAGATATAGATTTTTTACTTGTAAATCCAGGTATTTATGTAAATATGGCTGTAAAGCACCGTATCTCAAGGATTGTTACATTAAATAAAATAGCTCATAATAAACTGCTCAATGTATTTGGAGGTGTTGTTTTCACGGTTTCCTCTCGTAAAGATATTAATACTTTTAAGGACTTAATTGGCAAACGTTTTGTTGCAGTGGATAAGACCTCTTTTGGTGGTTACCACATGGCTTTAAGAGAATTATCTCAGCAGGGAATAGTTCCCGAAGATGATTTTGCAAGTTTGTCTTTTGCGGGCACTCATGACCAGGTCGTTCTGGCTGTAAGAGATGGCCTCTATGAAGTGGGCACAGTGAGAACGGGTATTTTAGAAAAAATGGTCAAAGAAGGGCGTATTAATTTAGATGATTTTAAAGTTATTTCTCCTCAAGCTGGAAATAATTTTCCTCTTTTACGCAGTACTCGCTTATACCCAGAATGGCCGTTTAGTAAGTTACAACACACTCCCAATAAACTTGCTCAACAGGTTGCTATCGCCTTATTAAATATGCCGGATACTCATGCTTCAAATATAGCTATTGATTATGCAGGTTGGACCGTTCCTTTAGATTATCAGGAGGTGGATGAATTATTTAAGGAGTTATTTTTGCCTCCTTATAAACAGGCTCGATTCACACTTTTTGATGCAATTAAAAAATATTGGTTGTGGCTTATTTTATGGGGCCTGTTTTTATTAATTCTGGCTATTATGAGCCTGTGGATTAATCGTTTAAATCGACAATTAAAACTATCCAAGCAAAATTTAGAACGTCAGCATGATTTGATTTTGGATTCTGTATACGATGGTATTTATGGTGTGGATTTAAATGGCAATTGCACCTTTATGAATCGCTCTATGGAAAACATGACTGGTTGGACAGGCCAGGAAATGATTGGTCAGCGGCAACATCAAATGTTTCATCATACCCATGAAGATGGATCTCCATTTCCAGAAGAATCCTGTCCCGTATATCTAACCTTACATGATAAACAGGCGCGACTTATTAAAGATGATATATTCTGGAAAAAAGATGGCAGTAGTTTTCATGTTGAGTATAGTAGTACTCCAATTAAGGACAATTCAGGTAAGAGCCTGGGTAGTGTAGTGGTATTTAGAGATATTAGTGATCGTAAACAGGCAGAAGAAAATACCCAAAAATACCAGTCTGATTTAGCTCATATGGCCCGACTTAATACTATGGGGGAAATGGTCTCGGGCATTGCACATGAATTTAATCAGCCCCTGACTGCAATTACTACCAGTGCTTATGCCGCTATTCAATTACTTGAGTCTGGAAAAGTTTCACAAGATAAATTAATTGATATTCTAGAAAAAATTAATAAACATGCAGAGCGTTCAGGAGATATTATTCGTCATCTGCGTAAATTTATTCGTCGCGAGCAACCGGTGTATTCGCTGGTAAATATTAATGATTTAATTGATGATGTATTAACGCTAATTGTGCCTGAAATTAAAAAAGCCAGAGTACGAGTGGATTGTACTTATCAACAGGAATTACCACAAATATCTTGTCAGCCTATCCAAATTGATCAAGTTATACTAAATTTATGTAAAAATGCTATTGAAGCAATGCGTGAAAGCAGTAAAAAGAAGCGTATTTTAAAAATAAAAACCCAGATGGGTGGAAATCATGCGGTTATTGTTTCTATTGAAGATAATGGAAAAGGCATTACCGATGCGGTAAGAACAGGCTTATTCGATCCTTTTATCAGCAGTAAAAAGGAAGGCATGGGTTTAGGTTTATCGATAAGTAAAGGAATTATAGAAGCACATAATGGTAATTTATATCTGGCCTCTGATTCACCTGAACTGGGCTGTTTATTTCGCTTTGTGCTTCCTGCTAATCAGGGAAAAAGAGAAGAAAATGACTAAAAGTGCAATAGTTTATATTATAGATGACGACATTGATGTACGAAGTGCTTTGCAATTATTAATGGAATCAGTAGGTTTGCAGGTGCAAACATATGTCTGTGGTACAGACTATCTTGGGCAATTTGATTTTAATCAGGCGGGCTGTTTGATTGTAGACGTACGTATGCCTGGTATCAGTGGTCTGGATCTTCAGGCGCAGTTAGCTGCAGAAAAACATCATCCTCCCATTATTATTATAACCGGGCATGGCGATGTGCCTATGGCCGTTAAAGCAGTAAAAGCAGGGGCTGTTGATTTTATTGAAAAACCCTTTAATAACCAGAATATGCTTGATAGTGTGCATCGAGCTATTGCTCTGGATGCTAAGCAAAGAGGTGATGTTTCACATAAACTTGAAATAAGTGAGCGTTTTGAATCCCTAACTCCAAGAGAAAAAGAAGTTTTTACTCGGGTGGTTGCAGGTCAGCGTAATAAAGTTATTGCGGCAGAATTATTTATCACTCAATCAACTATTGAGGTCCATAGAGCAAGAGTAATGGAAAAAATGCTGGCCAAGTCGTTATCCGACCTGATGCGAATGGCTTTAGTTTTAGAAATAATTTAAGCACCCCGAAGACTGGAGCCTCAGAGTGTTTGTAAATAAATAGCTTATTTAGAGCTACTTACCATGTGTTCAACAATTAATCTAACTTGTCCATCAGTTAAGTCTGCAGAGCCACCCTTAGGTAACATAGCTGGATTAACCTTACTACCATTTAAAGCAGTTTCCATTAACGCATCCATACCTTTAGCAATACGTGGAGCCCACTGTTCCTTATTACCAAAAATAGGAGCACCAGCTACACCAGCAGCATGACACATTGCACATTTTACTTTATAAAGATCTGCACCTTCTCCTGCAACTAATTGAGAAGATCCAGCAATTAATAATGATGCAATAGCTAATTTAAATACATTTTTCATATTTTTAATATCCTAAAGTAAATTTTGTCTTAAATTCTTTCGCCCTATTATGGTATCCAGAATTTTATAAACATAAAAGTTTAACTAATATAACTCACTCACATAAAGTAACTAAATTTTAAATTATTAGTTTTATGATAAAAAAAGTAAGGTAGCTAAAATTTCGGATAATATCATAACATTTACCAAAAATAAAGAAACAATTTATTAAAAAATATTGGCTAAAAGCCTTACTATCATTCATAATATTAAAATTGACCCTCATCAATATAACCTTTGTATATATATTGGAATATGATAAAAATGGAATATAAACACATGCATACAAGTATTAAAAAAAATAAAGGATTGGGTTTTATTATTTTTATCGCTTTAATTCTCAGCGGCTGTGGCTCAGTACCTAAATTAAAACAGGGGCATGAAATAGTTCCTCCAGAGCCTATTTATGGTAATTCTGGAGAATTTATGTCTCCTTATACTGAAGATGAGGTATTAGCTGACTGGGTTGATAAAGCCATTAATGCTAAAGCTGGAGCACAGGTAGGGGCAGCAGTAGGAGCCTATGCAGGGGCTAAAGCACTGGAAATGGTTCCCTTTGTTGGAGGCATGATAGGTAAATATGCAGGAGAGCAAATTGGTAGACAAATTGCAATCTCTGCATCTGGAGGAATGGAATATATTACTTCTAGCTCTGATTTATCTTTTAATAGTTTAGATAAATTATCGGTATATTTATACGCTAAATTTTCCACTCATGCTCATTATCAGGATGCACTTGCAGCTACTATGGAAATCTACCCGGATTTAAAAAAAATCTATCAGTCCGCTATTTATAAAGCCTCTGCTGAAGCGCCTGATGCGGCACAAGTTGCAAAAATCAGAAAACAGCAAAAGCAACAGCAATTCAGCGAAGAGTCAGAAGAGTCAGAAGATACAGAAGTTACTACGGTACGTTTATTACAAAGCGATGGTAGCGTAATTGAAACGCAATCACAGCCTCAGCCAGAGCTGCAAATCGAGCAGCAACAAGCGCACCAACAGGAAAAAGAAAATAATACTGCTACAATAGATAATGAATCTACTGTTAAAATAAACCAGCAGGCAGAGCCTCAAAGTCCAGCAATTGCAACTACAAAAAGTGCTCAGCCAGTTAGTAATACAGCAGCTACAATTATAAGTGAGTCGGTAGTGGTTGAGCCATCAATTGAAAAAGAAAAAGTAGAAATTGAGACTACAACAGATGTTAATGAAGCAGTTAATCATTCGGATCGTTCAGGATCGTATGGAACAACTACTTCAAAAATCACCACTATAACTACTATTAAAACTGTAACAACTCCAGGTAAAAGGACCATCATTTACAGAGAAGTACAAAAATAATATAACAGGATCTGAATTATGCAAAATAAATTATTATTATCATTAACTGCAAGTTGTCTGGTTTTATCTGCCTGCACCTCAACTATGGAGGTAAATGATTCAAAAGGCCGTGCTACGGTCTATGAGGATACCAGCAGAGTGGGTAAAGTTGCTGGAGTAGGAATTGAATCACAAGATATTTTGAGTATGACGGACAAAATGATACGTGATATGTTAACTAATCCTTTATTAGTTAAACAAAGCAAACCACCCAGAGTAATAATTGATTCTGAATATTTTTATAATGAAAGTTCCTCTCGCTTAAATAAAAATATGATTACTGATCGTTTACGGGTAAATTTAAACCGCGCAGCTAATGGTAGAATGGTTTTTGTTGGCCGCCATTATTCCAATATGGTTGAAAAAGAAAGGCAGTTAAAGCGTAGTGGTGTAACGGATGCAGGTACTATCCGTAAAACCAAGGCAAGCGCAGGGGGCGATTACCGTTTAGGTGGTCGAATTACCAGCCAGGATGCTTATTCTCCAAAAACTGGTGCAGTCAGTCGTTTTACTCAAATTACTTTTGAAATGATAGATCTAGAATATGGCACTATTATCTGGAGTGGTATTTATGATTACAAAAAATCAGCACAGGATGATATTTTATATCGTTAATAGTGAACAAAATGCTAAAAAATATACTTAATTTTTTTGCCTATAGCACGCTGAGTTTAACTTTTTTATTTGCAAGTTATACTCACACCTTTGCTTCGTCGGTAGTAGTTTCAGCCTATTACCAGATGGTTAAAAATGCCCAGCCTAAAGATCGGGTGGTTCATCAAATGCGTGCTGGCCTGGTAGCGTTTGAACAATTACAGCATCAACAGGCTCGCGCTTCATTTGATTTTATACTGGATCAAATAGAGCTAATATATGTTGATGATGCAAATGCTGCAAAGGCGCGAAGCCTGTGGTATGGAGAGGGTGAAAAAGATTTTAAGGGTGAACCCTATGAACGAGTAATGGCCTATTATTATCGTGGTTTATTATATCTGCTAGAAGGTGATTATGATAATGCCATGGCCTCGTTTAAAGGCGGAATTATACAAGATGCATTCGCAGAAGAAGATCAGTTTCGCTGTGATTTTGCCTCAATTATTTACCTTGCGGGTTGGGCTGCTCAATTAAGAGGTCTGCATGGTCAGGCGCAAGAATATTATCAGGAAGCCATCAAGCTCAGGCCTGATCTAACTATACCCGACAGAGATGATAATGTTTTAATTATTGCCGAGTTAGGAAAGTCCCCACGGAAAGTAGCCGATGGGCTAGGGCATTATGAGTTAAAATTTAGAAAAGGCAAACGCTTTAATGAGAAAGCAGTAAGGGTCACAATTAATCAGAAGGCTTATCCACTATACCCTATTGAAGATGTGTTTTTTCAGGCGGCTAGCCGTGGTGGCAGGGCGGTAGATAAGGTGATTAAAAATAAAGCAGAGTTTAAAAAAAGTGCGGCTAACCTGGGTAATGTATTAAGTACTGCCGGGCAATCCGCTATATTAATTTCCAGTGCGGTAGATAGCTCGTCCAATCTGGGTAACGTTGGCCTGGGAATAGGCTTATTAGGAGCGGTATCTACTATTGTTTCTGCTAATGCAAATGCCAGGGCTGATACACGCTATTGGGATAATCTACCTAATTCATTGCATTTTATAACAGCAAAAATTCCTGCTAATAAAAATCACCAGCTTGCTATTCGCTATTATGATAAAAATGGCAAAATAGTTAAAAAATTACAAAAACAACCGCTCTTAGCTTATGATAAAAAAGGCAATGGTTTGTTATGGTTTCGTTCTAGAAGCAGCCTGGTTAAAATCCCTAAAATAACAGCCAGCACCTCAACAAATAACAGCTCAAGCAGTTCAACAAAGAATAATTCTGAATTAGATGATATTTTTGATTTTTAAGCTATTTTGTACGGCATTTTATAAATAAGTGAAGGAAAATACTATGAAATTTAGCACAATTTTTCTATTTTTGGGGATGATGCTTTTACTCCAAAGCTGTACCTCTATAGAAGGCCCAGAACATGCGGTTAAAGTAGCAGTTTCAGATATTGATGGTAAGTCTCATGTAGTTGAACGTTATGACAATATTGCTATTTTAGATCATAGTTTACAAAAATCTCAAAGCAATATTTTCTCAGGGAAAATGAGCAGTAATAAATTATCTATTGAACGAGCTGGCTCCAGTTTAACCGATGTAGATACTTTAGATGTATGGATTATGATCCGCAATCGCACCAATCATAATCAGCAAATTGAAGTCAGAACCTCCTTTTTTGATTCAATGGGACGTCCAATGGATGATGTAACTGGATGGACAAGAATGTATCTATCTCCTAATTCGCTTAATACTTATCGTACCACCTCAGTTAAGCGTGTTTCAGATTATTATGTTGAGATAAGAGAGGGGCAGTAAATGTTAATCCGGATGGCATGGTTTACCTTCCTCATATTTTTATCTGCAAGTACGGTAGTTATGGCAGACAGGGGAAATGCTGCAGCTATTGCAGCAGAACCAATGATGCTTGAACAATCAGAATCAGCAACACATCAAAAAAGTTTTAGCAATAAAGATAGAAGTACTTTTTCTCGCTTATACAAAAAATATAAACGTCCTAAAATTGTTATTTTATTTAACCAGCAATTAAGCGGAGATGTAAATGACTGGAGGGAAAATAGTCGCCTGGTTATATCGGATGAAACTAAAATTTCGATGCAACGTAAAAATAATAATAATCGCCAAGTTAATTTCCCACAACAATGGATCTGGCAGTTTGAGCAAGGTTTTGTAGAAATATTCGAAAGTTTAGGTGTGCGTTTAATTGATCTAAATACGGCTAAACGCTTAACCGCATCTTCTCAAATGGATACCAGCCCTGGTTTATCTGGTATGGTTGGGTCATTAAAGAAAAATGAAATAGATGCTATTTCAAACTATGCAAACTATTATATCGAATTGGTAATTATTAGTTCGCAACAATCTGATTTTGGTTACCAGTTAAAAGCCAGTATGATCAATAGTAAAACCGGAGAAATTATTGCCAGAGTTAACTCTTTATCCTGGAGACAATCTGGTGCTATTGTTTATCAGGCGAGTAAATATGGTTATCAGGAAAAAACTAATAATTATATTATTAATAAAAATAATGCCTATGGCAGTAGCAAACAGGGTTATATAAAAAATCAACAGCCTGAAATTGCTGCAATTGCAAACTATCTTGCAGAAAAATTAATTAAAAAAATTAACACTCTATGGTCAAATTAGAAGCTTATACCCATGATACTTGAAAATGCAGGCTTTGTTATTACAACGTATGGCTTCAGTCATGTATTGCTCATACACTCAATCAGCCATAAGTTAAAATGCCTCGCTGCATTTCCAAGTATAACGGGTATATATGCTGGACTTTAATGCTAATAAAAATGCTCTTCAATTATTTTTTCTGGTTATTTTTGTTCTATTTTTAGTCCTTAATAATAGTATTCTTCATGCGGCTAAAAAAAATTATTCTATACCAGAAAAACGTATTGCCCTGATTATTGGCAACTCAAAATATTCTTTTTCTCCTCTTACCAACCCGTCCAATGATGCCCAGGATATTAGTGCAGCGCTGAAAAAAAATAATTTTGAAGTAATGCTGGTATTAGATGCAACTATGGAGCAAATTGATAGTGCAATTATTGAATTTGGCAAAAAATTAGCTAAAGCTGAAGTGGGTCTGTTTTTTTATGCCGGTCATGGTATTCAGGCAAATGGTCGAAATTATATTATTCCCGTGGATGCCGTATTACATAAACAATCGGACTTAAAATACCGCGCAGTAGATATAGGCCAGGTATTAGATGAGATGGCCTATGCTAATAGTGGTATCAATATTGTGATTTTAGATGCCTGTCGTAATAATAGTTTGCCGCGTAGTTTTAGAAGTGCCAAACGTGGCCTTGCAATAGTAAGTGATTCACCAAAGGGAACATTTATTGCCTATTCAACAGCACCCGGGAAAGTTGCAGCGGATGGGCAGGGAAGAAATAGTCCTTATAGCAGCGCATTAATAGCTGCTCTGAAAGAGCAACAAGCCAGCCTGGAGCAGGTTTTTAAACAGGTCGCTAGAAAGGTGGAAGATAAAACCGGGGGTAAACAGATTCCCTGGTTTTCTTCTTCGGTAACAGGTGACTTTTATTTTAATTTAAATGTAACTATACAAGCCGATACGGATACATCTATAAGCTCCACTGCTCAAAAAACCGATCTTATTGAACTCAAATTTTGGGATAGTATTGAGCGAAACCCCAGTGCTGAAAAATATCAGTTATATTTAGATAGTTATCCTCAGGGGCATTTTGCTGTTATCGCTAAAATGGAAGTTACGGGCTTATCAACAGCTGCTAAATCGACTACAAAAGTTATGCTAAAAAAACTTAAGAAAAAACCTGATATTAAGAAAAATTTAAAACAATGTGAGCAATTAGCTTTGCATAATCAGTTGACTACTGGAGCCAAAGGCAATGCTTTTAGCTGTTATAAGCAAATATTAACTGATTTTCCGGAGAACCAGCAAGCAACTCAGCTGGCAATTAAGGGGGTATTAATTATTGAAAATAAATACGCACAATGGGCAAAACGTGCAATAGAAAAAACTCAGTATAAAAAAGCAAAATATTATATCTCTAAAGTTCAGCAAGTTAATTCACAAAGTTACTTTATTGCTGTATTAAATAAAATGATAGATGAGCAACAGTCTGAGCAACAGCGGCTAATAGCTCAAGTAGCTGTAACTCAACGCGAAGTTGATTTAAATATTAAAAAAACAGAGAAAGTTATTAGCAAAAAAGAGCAGCAAACTGAAAATACAGATAGTTCAAAAAAAAGCACAAATGAGCAGCCTGGCCAGACTACAAAAGAGGAAAAAATTATAATTTCCCCTCCTGTTATGGTTAAAAAAATACCTGTTTCAGTGGATATTTTATCTACTCACTTATTACAACAATTACAAAAAAATATGCTTCAGGTGCAGTCGGGTTGTTTTTCTATGGGGAAAGAGCGAAACCAGAATAGCTTTTCATTTTTTAGTAATGCTTCCATACAAGGTTATGGAAAAACCTCGGAAAAATTTAATAGTGGCAAACATCAAGTGTGTTTAACCTCCAGTTTTTTAATGAGTAAATTTGAGCTAACTCAGAAAATATGGAGGGTGGTGATGAACACAAACCCCTCTCATTTTATAAATTGTGGGAGCTTTTGTCCTGTTGAGCGGGTAAGCTGGAGAGAGGTACAAAAATTTATCCAACGACTAAATAGCATTTCATCAATAAAATTTCGCTTACCCACAGAGGCAGAATGGGAATATGTGGCACGTTCAGGAAAATCTGATAAGAATCATTCTTGCCATGCTAATTCAACCCAGCCAGTAGGTACAAAAAAACCAAATAAGTGGGGATTTTATGATATGTATGGTAATGTTTGGGAATGGGTGTCTGACTGGTATGGACATTATGCCAGGCAAAAAACATATGATCCCAGTGGTCCGGGTAATGGCTCAAAGCGAGTAATTAGAGGGGGAAGCTGGTTAAACGATGCCAGGGATTGCAATGCTACCGCCAGAAAAGGCAGTGCTCCTTTTAGCACCGAAGACTATATTGGTTTTAGATTAGCCGCCGACTTAAATTGAGTTAGCTATAACTTGTGCCGCTAATGGTTTTTATTCTTTAGTGCTTTTCCATAAAAAATAAAATGCATGGGCACAGAGCATAAAGCCTAATGTTTTTAAGGTAGCAACCACGCTTAAATGTTCTAATAATGTTGCTGAGCTAATGAGATAAACAGCAAGAGCCATTAAAACTTTTGCAATACTTAGCGAAGTATATTTATTTTTTTGCTGATCCATAACCTGTTCGTGTAACATAATAACAACCTATTTTTTTGAAGTATAAGCTATCACATATGTATTATAAAATTAAAATCAATAGCTATTAACAATAAAAACAATAAATTCATTTGTACCCATGTCTTATAAGCAATTAGTTCAGGATCGTAGAAAATTTTTAAAACACCAGGTATGGCGAACCCGTTTGGTCTTATGGCTGGGAGCTTTACTTATTGGTTTGGTTGCAACCTCTCTGGCAATAGCAGGAGATCAATCGGAGTTATTATTTAAACAAGCTATTGCAGTTATTCCTTATCTGCCTTTACTTCTTACTCCAATTGGTTTTGTTGTTATTACCTGGATAACTAATAAATATTTATCTGGGGCGCAGGGCAGTGGTATTCCACAAACCATTGCCGCCTTAAATATGAAAAATCATAAGCAGCGCTCCAAAGTATTGTCATTCCCAATTGCTTTTGGTAAAGCTTTCCTAATTTTACTGGGCTTGCTCTGTGGCGCGTCCATTGGTAGAGGAGGCCCGACCATTCATATTGGAGCTGCAATTGCTTATGCTTTAAGCCGTTTTGCTCGATTTCCTTACCATGAAATAGGCAGAGGATTAATCCTTGCAGGAGCAGCAGCAGGTTTAACCGCTGCATTTAATACACCTCTGGCAGGAATAATGTTTACCATAGAAGAAATGACCAGAAATTATGAGGAAAAAATCAACAGAACTATTATTGTTGTGGTGATTATTGCCAGTATTATGTATATGAGCCTATTGGGTAACTTTCGCTATATTGGGCATGTGAGTGGCGATATTGCCAGTTATGCAACTATTTATATGGTTTTAATTTGTGGCATTATTGGTGGTACTCTGGGAGGATTATTTACCTTTATCCTGATCAGAGGAAGCTGCCTTTTAAGTCCTGTTCGCCAGCAGGCCCCCTATTTATTTGCTTTATTTTGTGGATTAATAGTTGCATTTATTGGTATTTCAACTGATGGTGAAAGTTTTGGTACGGGGTATTTTGAAATACAACGCTTTTTATCTGAAAATAATAGCATCAGTGACACATATCCTCTTACCAAGTTGATGGCAACGGTTGTATCCTACTGGAGTGGTATTCCTGGGGGAATTTTTACTCCCACCCTATCTATTGGTGCTGGCATAGGTGCAGAGTTGGCACAATGGTTTCACGGCTTACCCTTTGCAATTGTTATTCTTTTAGCTATGGCTGCCTATTTTACAGGGGTAATGCAAACACCGATTACCGCAGCTATTTTAATTGTTGAAATGACTGGAGATATTGAATTGTTTCTACCCTTATTAGCCGCAACAATAACAGCAAATAGTGTTTCAAGATATTTTAATAATGAGCCAATTTATAGAGCCTTAGCTGCAGAGTTTTTACGTAATATGAAACTGGAAAAGCACTAAATTTTCTTTATAGCAAAAAATAATGCAGGTATAATGATTTAGAGAGTAACACTGGGTTTAAAAATAAAGAGTAGGAATACAGGTGAAAAAATATAAAGTCGGAATTGTAGGCGGTACGGGATATACAGGTGTGGAATTATTAAGACTCTTAGCCGGGCATCCTGGTGTCAGTGTGGAATTAATAACTTCTCGTTCTGAAGCGGGCATAAAAGTTTCGGATATGTTT
Organism: Pseudomonadota bacterium; assembly: GCA_045047105.1. Lineage (GTDB taxonomy): Bacteria > Pseudomonadota > Gammaproteobacteria > GRL18 > GRL18 > JADGAU01. The sequence goes on from JASFYQ010000153.1 coordinate 33,092, forward strand.
CCTAATTTACGCGGATTTTATGATCTGGCTTTTCAAGAACCCGACATTAGTTTATTTAAACAATGTGATTTAATGTTTTTTGCAACACCAAATGGTGTGGCAATGAAACAAGTTCCGGTTTTATTAGATGCAGGGGTTAAAATTATTGATTTAGCCGCAGATTATAGAATAAAAGATCTTGCCGTGTGGGAAAAATGGTATGCCATGACACATACCTCACCACAGGTAGTTGAAAAAGCCGTATATGGTTTGCCTGAGCTCTACCGTGAGCAAATCAAAGGGGCCGATATTGTGGCTAACCCGGGCTGTTATGCAACCGCTATTCAACTTGCTTTATTTCCCTTAATTGAAAATAAATTAATTGATTTAAAACATATTATTGCCAATGCGGCTTCTGGAGTAAGTGGTGCAGGTAGAGGGGCCAATGTAGCCACTTTATTATGCGAAACAACGGAGAGCTTTAAGGCATATGCCGCACACGGTCATAGGCATTTACCTGAGATTAAGCAACAGTTAGAAAGTGTGGCTAGTGCAAAAGTAGGGCTCACTTTTGTTCCGCACTTAATTCCAATGAGCAGGGGAATACATGCCAGTGTTTATGCAATTGAAAAACAATCAATAGCGATAGAGCAACTACAGCAAGTATTTGAACAACGTTATCAGGACGAGCCTTTTGTTGATGTTTTACCGATTGGCAGCCACCCAGAAACAAGAACCGTAAGAGGCGCAAATATGTGCCGTATCGCAGTACAAAAACCTCAGGATGAAGATGTAATTCTAGTCTTGTCCGTGGTGGATAATCTGGTTAAAGGAGCTGCGGGACAGGCGATTCAAAATATGAATATAATGCTGGGTATTGAAGAAACTCTGGGTTTATCTGCTGTGCCATTGGCACCATAATTTTCTTGCCTTAAGTATAATGGTGGGTATTCTTAGTGATGATTATTCTTAGAGTTACAAATGCACAACGTATATTGGTGTTTGCTGGTGTTTTAATATTGCTATTGGCAAGTTATTTTATAGGTTATTTTTTATCACAGCGTGATTTTAAGGCTTATTTACAGGATGAGCCATCCTTAATTGAGCTTAATAAAAAGCTACAAAATAACTATAAGCAATTAGATGATGAAAAACATCAGCTGGATATTGAGCTACAAATTGAACGAAAAACCTATGATTTATTAAACCAGCAGCTGGCAGGTTTAAACTCAAAAATTAGCCGCTTAAAAAATGAGTTGCTATTTTATCAGGGTATTGTAAATGCAGCAGATAAAGGCTCTGGTAATTTCTTTCAAAATATAACTATTCAAGCTGCCAATAAACAACGCAATAAGTTATTACAAAATGCTAATTCGCTGGCGCTAAAAAAGATAAAATCCGATCCGGATTATGATTTAATAAAATTTTCTATTACTATAGTAAATAAAGCGAATAATAAAAAATCTCGTATAGGACGTATTAAAATTGATTTATTTGATACACAGGGCAATCAAATATCAGAATGGAAAATGATAGACAAGCAAGCCAGGTCTATAAATAAATTAAAGGTGAGATTTCGTTATTTTCAAAAACTGGATGCTTATTTATTAATTAATAATAAAGCCACTATTAGCCAAATCAAATTTTCATTTATTGATTCCAGAAAAGGTGATTTGAGTATTAGTAAGGAATTTGATTGGACAATAGACAAGGATTTAAATTATGTGGGGCAATAAAAAAAACAGACATCATGGAAGAATTAATACCATAATTGGTCAAGCAACCAAGATTTATGGTGATATTGATTTTTCTGGAGGTTTGCATATTGATGGGCATATTATTGGCAATATTATCTCTACAAAAGATGATAATGCCAGTATGACCATTAGTGAACATGGTCTGGTAGAAGGTGAAATACATATTCCAAATATTATTGTTAACGGTACAGTGGAAGGAAATATTTACTCATCCAATCATCTGGAATTAGTTAAAAAAGCACGAATTCACGGCAATGTCTATTACAATATTATTGAAATAGCGGTTGGTGCAGAGATTAATGGTAACCTGGAACATGGTGAAATTGCGATAGAAGAATATGATGATCAACAGGCCCTATTTTTAGATAAAGCAGCCGAGGATTTAAAATTGCAAGCGGATCAATCAACGGAGCAAACGGGTGCTGATAATATTGAGCAAGCAGCTAAATCAGTGCCTGATCCAACTATTGAAAAGAACTAGGATTTAAAAAAATAAATATTGGGCTTAAAGTTAAAATATTTAATCTCTCCCCTTAAGTTATTCCAGAATAAAGCCTTTATTCTGGAAAGATTTTTTAGTCAAATGCATGAGTATCATATACTTCCCCTTACCCCATTTTATTAACACTGGTAAATTCCACAGCCGGATGTAACTTTAGTTTACACACTTTTGTAAAAGTGAAAACTATCCAGCCATTCCCATTTATAAAATATTTAGATATTTCTCTTAATTTATTGAATTTTAAGAAAAAATTTGTGTGGCATGTTAGTTGCTTTTAGTTATTCCTAATCTAAGGCCTAAAACCAGGGCCTAATTTGTTAACTGGAGGAAAACTGATGGCGGAAATTGAATTCGACTTTTCAGCTGTAGAAAATCGATTGGGTGTTTCAAGAAGAACCTTCCTGAAATTTTGTACTGGTGTTGCAGCTTCACTTGGTCTATCAACCAGTTCGGCGATGGTGATGGCTAAAGCCGTAGCGGATCCTAAAAAACGTCCTCCTGTTATCTGGTTACATGGTCAGGAATGTACCGGCCCGACAGAGGCCTTGTTACGTTCAGAACAACCTTCTCTGGAACACCTGATTCTGGATCTTATCTCCCTGGATTATCACCAGACATTGGATGCGGGTGCTGGACATCAGGTTGAAGAAATTAAGAAAAAATCCATGAGGGACAACAAAGGCAAATATCTATTAGTAATAGAAGGCGCTATTCCAATTAAAGATAGAGGAATTTACTGCAAAATTGCAGGTGAAACCATGTTGGACTTAACCCATGAAGCCGCAGAAAATGCAGCTGCGATTGTAGCTTATGGTTCTTGTGCAAGTTGGGGAGGAGTGCAATCTGCATCACCTAATCCAACTGGAGCTACAGGTGCACCACAGGTACTTAAAGATAAAACCGTAGTCACCATTCCTGGTTGTCCACCCAATCCTGCCAATTTTATTGGCACAATATTGTATTTTATTACCTATGGAAAATTACCCCCTATTGATGAAAAAGGGCGTCCCAAATGGGCCTATGGTCGATTAATACACGAAAACTGTTATCGCCGTCCACACTTTGATGCAGGTCGATTTGCCCATGAGTTTGGTGATGAAGGGCATAAAAAAGGTTATTGCCTATACAAAATGGGTTGTAAGGGCCCTGAAACCTATAACAACTGCCCCAGTCTTGAATACAACAATGTTGGTGGTGGCGTCTGGCCTATTGGCGTGGGTCACCCCTGTTTTGGCTGTTCTGAAAAAGGTGTGGGTTTTGAGAAAGCATTATTTAGTCTGGCAGATGTGAAAACACATACTCCTCCGAATATGTTCCCGGAAATTGGCGATCGGGCAGATGCAAGTGGTATGACAGCAGGTGCTGCTGCACTTGCAGGAGCAGCTGTTGGTGCGGTGGTAGGTGCTACAGCTATGGGAGCTAAAAAATTGGATGAAAAAGAAGACCAATAGCATAACGAGGGCATTATGAAACGTAGAGATTTTCTAAAAGCTACAATTGCAGGTACTGCCGCTACGGTATGTACCGCTGCTGAGGCTAGACCCAATCTTGAACCTGCTGAAAATGCAGTGGGCATGTTATTTGATTCTACCTTATGTATTGGTTGTAAAGCCTGTGTAGCAAAATGTAAGGAGGTAAATGAAATGCCTCCCACTATCGAAGGTAACAAAAAAGCCTGGGACTCAGCGCGCGATCTCTCTGGTGAAACTTTAAATGTTATCAAAGTATATAAAAATGGCACCGCTGAGACCAAGGACTCAGAAATTGATGGTTTCTGTTTTGAAAAACGCAGCTGTATGCATTGTGTGGATCCGGGCTGTGTATCAGCATGCCCCTGTACTGCAATGCGACGGAATCCCAAAACAGGCATTGTGACCCATCATCCGGATGTATGTATTGGTTGCCGTAATTGCATGGTTGCCTGTCCTTATAATGTACCTCAATTTGAGTACAATAAATTATTTGGCCAGATCCACAAATGCCAGATGTGTAATCAACAAGGGGTTGAACGTATAGACAATGGTTTGATGACTGGCTGTGCAGAAGTTTGCCCCACCGGTGCAACTTTATTTGGCCCACGTAAAGACTTATTAGCCGAAGCCAAGCGTCGCATGCAGCTTAAACCGGGTGAAGTATATAATTACCCGCGTGGCGATGTGAGTAAACCCGATAGTTTCCATGAGAAGCAGGTAGCAACCTATAAGCAGCATGTCTGGGGTGAAAAAGAAGCCGGTGGAACCAATGTCATGCATATCTCATCCGTCTCGTTTGATAAGCTGGGAATGCCTCCGCTAGGGGAGCGTTCTGCATCATCCGTCTCCGAAACAGTGCAACATTCTATATACGGTTTTATGGCCTTGCCAGTAATGGCTCTGGCAGGACTCAATTTTGTAGTCCATCGTAATACCGAAAAAGATAGAAAAGAACACGATGGGGGTGAATCATGAGTGCATATCAAGCATTAGGTGGACGCATATTAACCAAGCCCTTTATGTTTCTCTTAGCTGTTTTTTTAATTAGCTGCATCTTTATTTTCCAGCGTTTTTATTATGGCATGGGAGAAGTCAGTAACCTCAATGGTGGTTTTGCCTGGGGAATATGGGTTGTTTATGATGTGGTGGTAGGCACTGCATTTGCCTGTGGTGGTTATGCTCTGGCTCTGGCTGTTTATGTCTTTAATAAAGGTAAGTATCATCCATTAATGCGTCCAGCAATATTAGCCAGTTTACTGGGTTATGCTCTGGGTGGATTTGGAGCCTTTTTTGATATGGGACGGTTCTGGCAGTTTTATGAGATCTTCTTACCCTGGAACTGGAATTTTAATTCAGTCATGTTAGAAGTAGGTTTATGTGTTGCAACCTATATTGTTATTCTGGTGCTGGAGTTTGCACCCACCTTTCTGGATAAACTGGGTTTTAAAAAGCTGCATAAAATACTCAATAAAATGTTATTTTTCTTTATTGCATTAGGCGTGTTATTGCCTACTATGCACCAGTCATCTTTGGGCTCCTTGCTGATTGCAATGGGCCATAAGGTACATCCCTTATGGCAAACCATGCATATGCAACCCTTATTAGCCTTATTAACTGCTCTGATTATGGGCTTCTCAATTGTTATTTTTGAAGCATCAGCAACATCAGTTGGTTTTGCTCGCAAATCAGAATCAGCTCTGCTATCAGGCCTGGGTAAAATAATTATTGGCTTATTATCTGCCTTTATTGCCATTCGTTTATTGGTCTTAATTATTCAAGGAAAAATTGGATTAATTTTTGCTGGTGATTTTGGCTCGGTGATGTTTTTACTGGAAATGGTTTTATTTATTATCCCTTTGTATATTTTAATTTCGCCAAAGAATCGTAACCGAGGCAGCCAACTATTAATTGCTGCGGTATGTATGTTGTTTGCTGGTACCCTGTACCGCTTCGATGCATTCTTATTAACATTTAACCCAGGTCCCGGGTATAGTTATTTTCCATCAGCCCCTGAAATCATGGTTACTCTGGGCATTATCGCTCTGGAATTGATGGCATATCTAATCTTGGTCAAAACTCTGCCGGTATTGCATAGTGAAGAGCAAACATGAATATAATTTTTAAGGAGATTTAATAGTGACTACCCGTATTACAGTTGATCCTATTACCCGAATTGAAGGCCATCTTCGCATTGATGTAGAAGTGGATGATGGAAAAGTAACTAAAGCATGGTCATCAGGCCAGATGTGGCGAGGAATTGAACAAATTTTAATTGGTCGCGACCCACGTGAAGCCTGGACTTATACTCAGCGTTTTTGTGGTGTATGTACCACGGTTCATGCTATATCCTCTGTTCGTGCAGTGGAAAATGCATTAAATCTGGAAGTGCCGGTAAATGCCCAATTAATCCGTAATATTATCCAGACAGCACATGCTATTCAGGATCATCTGGTGCATTTTTATCATCTTTCAGCTGTGGACTGGGTGGATGTAGTTTCAGCATTGGATGCCGATCCCGTTGCAGCTTCCAAGCTGGCAGAATCCTTATCCAGTTGGTCATTAAATGGCCCTCATGAAATGAAAGCAGTGCAACAGCGTTTAAAAACCTTTGTTGGCTCTGGTCAACTTGGCCCCTTTGCCAGTGGTTACTGGGGACACCCTGCTATGAAGTTGCCACCAGAAGTGAACCTGATAGCGGTTGCACATTATCTACAAGCTTTAGATGTGCAGAATTATGCCAATAAAATTGTAGCTATTCTGGGAGGCAAAAGCCCTCATATTCAAAATGTAGCGGTGGGTGGTGTAAGTAATTCTATTGGTCATGATGCTCCATCGGTATTAAATATTGAGCGTTTAATGTTGGTTAAAAGTTTTATTGATAAATTAGAGCCTTTTATTAAATCAGCCTATTTATCCGATGTTCCTGCTATTGGTGCATTCTATCTGGACTGGACAAAAATTGGTGGAGGAGTAAATAATTACCTCTCTGTTCCTGATTGCCCACAAGACAGCAAGGGTACACAATTTGACCTGCCTGGTGGTTATCTGGCTAATGCAGATTTTTCAACATTTAAACCTATTACTACCTTTCATGATGAGTATTTCCGTAAAGGTGTTGCAGAAAGCTCTAAACATGCCTGGTACAAGGGGGATGCGGCTCTACATCCATGGGATGGTGAAACTGAAGCGGAATACACTGATTTTCAGGATGAAGGTCAGTATTCATGGGTTAAAGCGCCTACTTTTTATGGTCAGCGTGCCGAAGTAGGGCCTTTGGCTGATGTTTTAGTTGGTGTTGCTACTAAGCACAAAGGTTATGCCAAATACCTGGATCAGGCTATGGGAACTATTAAAGCTGTATCCAAGAACCCCGATATCCCCTTATCTGCATTACATTCGACCATTGGTCGTCATGCCGCACGTGCAGTACGATGTGCAGTTATGATAGATACCCTCAAAGAGCAATGGCAAAAGTTGATGGATAATATTGCCACAGGTGATGTAGATACTTTTAATTCCCCGGTTTTTCCAAAAGGAGAAATCAGAGGGGTTGGTTTCCACCAGGCTCCACGTGGAGCTTTATCTCACTGGGTAGTCATTGAAGATGCAAAAATTAAAAACTATCAGGCCGTAGTTCCCAGTACCTGGAATGCCGGCCCACGTGATGCAGATGGCCAGATTGGCCCCTATGAGGCATCCTTGCTGGACAATCCGGTAGCCGATCCAGAACGTCCCTTAGAAGTACTAAGAACGGTACACTCTTTTGACCCCTGCATTGCCTGTGCTATCCACATGGTAGATACCGAGCAGAAGGAAATTATTAAAGTTCAGGCTTTATAATTATTATTGGAGATGACAATAAATGGCTAATACAGCAAAAAAAGTGCTAATCATCGGCATGGGTAATGTACTTATGCAGGATGAGGGAGTAGGGGTTCGAGCGATTGAAGAGTTGGAAAGTAACTATATTATCCCTGAACAGCTGACTCTTATGGATGGTGGTACAACAGGAATAGAATTGTTTGAGCCAATTCGTAATTGCGACCAATTGCTAGTGGCAGATGCGATTAATACCGGAGCACCATATGGCTCTCTGGTACGTATTGCCAATAAAGAGATTCCGGCATTTTTTCAGACCAAACTTTCTAATCATCAATTAGGTTTATCAGACCTTCTGGCTTTATTAACTCTTAAGGCAGAGGTACCCGAACATGTTGCAATTATCGGCATGGTTCCGCATTGCCTTGAAAATAAACTAGGGCTAACGGAAGAAGCAGAAGCAGGTCTTGAAGCTATGGTTGAGATGTTAATTCTGGAATTATCCGATTTAGGCATTGATCTGCAAAGACGTGAAGTTTGCATAATTGGTCACTGGCGTAAAGAAGCTGTACTGGAAGCTGCTGCATGTGCGTAGGTATCCCCGTTCAGACCACTGAAAGTGGTGAATTTATGGTATTGTGCCGAGGTCGTTCAGGTGAGGTCACTATTAATATGATGCTAATTGGTGAACAGCCTGCAGGCACCTGGGTACTTAATTTTCTTGGCCTGGCACGAGAGGTGTTAAGTGAGCAGGATGCAATTAATATAAATAAGGCATTAGATGGATTGGGCGCAATTATGGCAGGTGATAATAATATCGATGTGGATCACTATTTTCCAGGAATGGGAGAAAGCAAATGAAACAGCCAGCTCTTATAGCAGAGCAATTGGAGGCAAGTTTTAATCATATCCATTTGCAGCAAATGCAGGGTATTCCCATTTTAAACCCACTTATCAAAGTGCAAGCTCTGGGTTTTCAAGAGTATCAGGGCAGAATAATCGGGATTATTATCACTCCGTGGTTAATGAATGTAGTTATGTTGCCAAAGGATAATGAAGATTGGAGGCAGTACCAGATTGGTCATAAAATTCCACATGAATTCCCTTCAAATCAATATAAGTTTATGGTCAATGAAATAGAGGATATTGGTTATTGCCAGACTTATTCTATTTATTCTCCTATGAATGAGTTTGCTAATCATGAGCATGCTTTATCTGCTGCACAAAGTTTTATAGATACTATGATGGTGGAGCGAGATCCACGGCTTGAGCAACCTGACGAAGAGCTTTTTGGGCGAATTTTACGTGGTGAAGAGCAGCCAGAGTTAACTATGGAAGAACTAGCCATTTTAGAAAATAATGGTGAGACAATTGTTCCAATAGAGACTACAATAGTGCAGGTTAATGTGGAGAAAAAATTATCACGCAGAGATCTTATACGTGGTAACTTTATGACAAATAGCTAAATCACTATTTGCTGGACTCAATTACTGGGCTCAAA
>JASFYQ010000154.1:0-12318 GCA_045047105.1 Pseudomonadota bacterium
GCTTGAATCGAGACCTCCGGATAGGGCTGTTCGGTTTGGTTGTAATCATAAATTAATGCCCTGCGCTCCATCTCACTGAGTAAACTGAAGGTTTTAAGCGGAAGATCCAGCTTATCTTGTAGACTGGTTAAAATACCTCGCAAGGATTTAGTTAGAATTTGAATTTGTGCTTGGGTATAAGATTGATGACGATATTCAATACGAAGTTCTAATTGTTCCTGCAAATCAAATTCAAAGTACAATTCATATTTAACATGTGAAGGTAAGCCTTCATTCTGGGTGATGTACCATCGATTATCACCAGCCATTTTCGGCTCTAGGGTCATAAACACATTAGGCAGTTTTTCTGCCGGTTCGCTATGTCGGCGAATTTCCTGTAATAAGTTGGCATAGGGAAGTGTACTAAGCAAACTTTGTTGTACGGCCTCAAAAGCTGCCTGCAACAAGTCGCTAAAAGTTTTATTTTCTTCAATATCTATAACATTAATTTCATTCACCAATAAATTGCCAAACACCGGTTCGCTCAATGCAGAGCGTAAAGATTTTACTCCGCCCACACATAAACGGGTTTCTCCACTTATTTTGTACAACAATAAATAAGTGGCACTGAGCAATAATGAGTAAAAGCTAACCCCTTGCTGTCTGGCTAAATCGCTTAAGTATCGTGTTTCTTGTGCAGATAAGTATTCAACTATAAAAGTTCCTTCGCTATCGGTTCTATCATTTCCCGATAATCCTGTTGAAAGCTCAGCACTTCCGGAAAATAAATCCAGTGAATGCATGCCTGACAATAAAGCTTTAAAATCCTGTCGCATGGGCGGCAAATGAATTGCAGCCGTAGCTTGTGGCAGTTCAGTGCCCACATCCGCTAACAAAATTTTAAGCTGCGGCACAAACAAATTATACATGGCATCACCATCCGCAATAAGATGGTGAAAAATTGCAGTTAATTTATATTTTGTTTCCCCTATTTGAAATAAAGCAAAACGATATAAAGGGCCTCGCTGTAGATCAAACGGCTGGTTAAGCAAGCGGTTCAACTCGTGACGATAAACTTGTTGAGCAGGTATTTGATTAAAGGCCACTATCTTTGCCGTATTATCTAAAATCGGCCCGGCAATAAAATGGCTATAATCTTTATCACAATAACATCGCAAGATTTGATGGTGATTTAGCAAAGCTATGATTGCCTGATTGAGTATTTCGATATCAATACTATCGTTTTTAAAATCGATAGTGATGTGCTCGTTATAAAGTACCTCATGACTTGTTAGTTGATGATTGATAATCAGCTGCTGCATAGGATTCAAAGACAAACTATTGATATCGATGCATTCTTCTGCAATGCTTGACTGTTCAGACTCGATAAAAGCAGCTAATTGCCTGACTGTCTGACAAGAAACAATATCCCGAACGGTAATTTTATAACCGGAGCGGCGCAGTTGTACCGCCAGTTGAATACTAAGAATAGAATCACCACCAATAGCAAAAAAATTATCCTCAATGCCAACTTGCTGTAACTCCAGAGTTTCCGCTACCAGATCACACAAAAGCTGTTGCAGGGTATTTTCTGCTGCCTGATATTGCGACTGCAATAATTTAAAATTGACTTCGGGTAAGAGACTTCTATCCATCTTTCCGTTGTGCGTGAATGCAAATGAGTCTAGCTGCATAAACAACCCCGGAAGCATATATTCTGGCAGTTGTTTAGCCAGCCAGTTGCGTATTTTTGTTCTATCAACTTTTTGCTCAGCTGTAAAATAGGCAACCAGATGTTTTTGGCCTACATGCTCAGCAACCATGACCACGCACTGTTTCACGGTGGAAAACAGAGCAATCGTATTTTCAATTTCTCCCAATTCAATGCGTAAACCGCGAATTTTCACCTGCGAGTCATTACGCCCCAGATACTCAATATTTCCATCGCTGAGTAAGCGCACCATATCGCCGGTTTTATATAAGTACTCATACCCTTCAGTCCTATAAGGATTAGCTATAAAACGTTCCTGAGTTAATTCAGGGCGATTGAGATAACCTCGGGCCAATCCTGTACCAGCGATGAATAATTCGCCAGTATTACCGATTGCTACTGGATGATGTTTATCATCCAGAATATATATTTTGGTATTGGCGATAGGTCTTCCGATCGGTACACTCTTATGTTCCCCATTAAGTTCACTACAGGCAAAGAAAGTGGAATCAATAGCTGTTTCAGTCGGTCCATATAAATTGTGTAATTGGGTCTGACTCTGTGCGTTCAAAGTGCGGTAAAACTGCTTCACCGTTTTTAGAGCTAAAGCCTCACCCGAGCAAAAAACATAGCACAATTGACCAGCAAGTGATTTCTGAGCCGCAGCAAGATAGTCCAGAAATGATTGCAGCATTGAGGGTACAAAATGAAGTACGGTAATTTCATGGGTATTGATCAGCTGTTCCAGCTCCTCCGGATATTTATGACTTTCTGGTGGAGCAATGACAATGCAGGCACCATACAGATTAGCCCAGATTAACTCCCATACGGACACATCAAAGGTGTAAGGTGTTTTTTGTAATATTTTGTCATGAGCAGTTAAGGGGTAGGTATCCTGCATCCAGGAAATTCTATTAACCAAGGCAGAGTGCTCTATCATCACCCCCTTTGGCTTACCCGTTGTCCCGGATGTGTAAATAACATAGGCTAGATTTTTATTGTTTAGTCTATCGGGCAAAGGTATAGGACTTTCTTCACGCCAGTCAGACTGATCGACCAGAATACAATGCTGAGGAAATGCTGTAGAAAGAAGTGCAGAAGAAGGTTCAGAAAACTTGCTTTGCTGAATCAGCCTTGTAAGCTTATTTTGATGTTTTGTCTGACAACAAATAATAGCAGCCTTGCTGTCTTGCAAAATATAGCTGATACGCTCATCGGGATAATGCGGATCAATAGGTACATAAGCAGCGCCAGCCTTAAAAATGGCCAGTATGGCAATAATCATTTCCGCGCTACGTTCAAGCAGCAGTGCTACCAAGGTTTCTGTTGGTAACTCTTGGCCGTACTCGGTCTGATACCGGGCTCTCAGATAATGGGCCAGTTGGTTGGAACGCTCATCCAGTTCCCGATATGTTAAGCGTAGATCCTGAAAGATCAGTGCGATAGCATCCGGTGTGATTTGAACCTGTTCTAAAAACAGCTGGTGAATTGTAGATTCTGAGTAGCTTTTAGCTGTTTGATTAATTATATCTTCTTGGACAATCATGCATGAACTGGTATTTTTAAATTTTCTAGGTTCAAGGTGTTGTGTGCTACCCATGGTCCAAATAATCAGTTTCAAATATTAAAATCAAAGATTTAAAACTAATAGGATTTAGCACAGCTCCCCTTTCTTCCTAAAATAGAAAGAACATCTGTATTTAGTCTATTAATGAAAATATTTTTATATAAGAGACTTAACCAGCTCAGCTGGGTCAGGTTTCAATTTTATTATTTAAACTATATTAAAACCAAAGTACAGACAATACTAAGTACTAATATTTTATGTTTTGCTAAACATGTTTATAGGTCATCTTTAACCAAGTCTATAATCTCAGTAAGCACATAAGACGCAACCAAAGGAGCATAAGCATTAGCTTGTTCACTGCCTAAATCACCGGTTCCATTCATTAATAACACGATATCAGAATTTCCATATCTTGCTACCCAGGAACCATAAGGCGGCAAGTAACCGTCATGGCCTAATATCTCAATCTTAGTCTCACCATATGTCTGCGCATACGTCATCGTTCCCAAACCATAACTATTAATGCCATCATTATCGGTTACAACCTGTTGAGAAAATTGTTTGGCATGTGACTCATCACTAAGCAAGGAACCATTATTATATGCCTTGGACCAAATTAACAAATCATCTAAATTAGAAATCATCCCACCAGCGGACCAAGCCATAGGTGGATTTAGATAAAAGGTATGATTCAACAACATATAGGATGGATTACCATCTGTATCATATACCTTGTCATAATTATAGCCATAGGCAAATGGCACTGGCATATTTAAATCATTAGCTACAAAGGTATGCTTCAGGTTTAGCGGTTGTAAAATATGCTGAGATAAGGCATCAGCATAGGACATTCCCGTTATTTTCTCGATAATCAGACCTAATATCATATAATTACCGTTATTATATAAGAACTCAGCATCAGGGTCTGAATATTTTATATTACTATACGCGATGACATCCTCTGGATTACTAAAGACATATCCTGGATTACCCAAAACATAGGTGTTGTAAAAATCAAGATTTGCCAGATATTTTGACAAGCCACTTCTCATTTCCAGTAAATTCTCAACCGTAATGATGTCGCCCATCACTATGCCTAGTTCCGGAACAATACTGTTTACGGTAGCATCAAGCGATAATTTTCCAGCATCAACAAGAATTAAGCTCAGTGTGGAAGTAAATGTTTTGGTAATACTACCTATGCGAAAATGAAGATCGGTAGTCATTGCAGTCTTATCTTCGTAAACAGAATAACCGGTTGCGCCTTTCCATACACTTCCGTCTTCAGTTTTCACTACCATTACGGCACCGATTCCTTTGTTATTTTCTACCGCAGTTTTCAAAGCATTATCCAGTTTCTGTGCTAATTCATCACTCACCGTATTACTGTCGGAATAAGCTGGACATTCAGCTAGACTTACATAATCCTTAATCAATCCTAAAGAGGTAATTTCAGAGCCAAATTTTGGTCTATAATAAAAAACCTGCTCCCCGGATGAAGCCAGGTAAGAATCAGTTTTAGGATAGTATTTATATTGATAAATTTCAAATGTACCGGTGGTCGCACCGATGGATGGAAAATAGGTAGGACATTTGCTTTCTGCCCAGGAAAATAACTGTTCCGAATTAACATCTTCGGCAACGGCATTCATACTGATGAGAGTATAACTGAGCAATAGAATAAAAAACTTCATGGTACTGACTCCTAAACTTAACGGGTTTACACGTATGCTAATCTTTTTCTACATTTAATGCAACGCCGTTGGCAAACACGCCATTGGCAAACTCAACACCTTAATGTATAAAATAAGTTACAAGCTGTTTTTGACAAAAAATATTATTTTTAATAATTAGTTACCACCGATATAGAAATTGTATTCAGTATTAACTACAGAGTATTTTAGAATAAGAATAGCAGGAAAAAAATATTACTGATATTTATTTCCTGCTGGATTGGGTATAGATTCGAAGATTTTCAGTATAGTTGACTAAAGTCCAGGTATGGAAGTTAGGACTTGGAGATTGATATCCTCATCTAATGCCTGCGTAGAAGACACTAATAAGCCAACTTCAAACCTGGAGTTTACGATTGCATTTGCCAGTCCACTCAAGGAATTGAAATACGCTACTGCTGCATCATCCAGGCGATCTTGCAAAGTTAGCAAGGAATTAATTTCTTTTAATTCATCAATACTTTGTCGCGTAACCAAAGCCTGCATGAAACCAGCATATGACTTTAAGGATTTATCGGCTGCAATTGCCTTATTCCTGCTAGTAACTAAAACACTGACATTATTGTGTATACTTAGCTTTACCTGTCGCAGGGCTTCATTTAATTGCAATCTGGCTATTTCTTTGGCCGCAAAGTTAGAATTATAGGTTCCTTTAGCGGCATCATTACCTAATGGATAATTCAATACCAAGGCTCCTGAATAAGCCGGAGTCCTAACCCTGTCATAGGAAGCTCGCCACGCCTCACTAATGTGATTACCATAACTAAAACCTACGGTACCGTAACCTAAAGACAAATCCAAACTTGGATCAAGATCATTTTTTGCCTTTTCCAATAAAATTTGTGCTGCTTCTAATCTGATTTTAAGAGCCTGTAAATCATAACGATTCTGTAATGCCATATTAATCCAACTTTCTGTTATAGCAGGCCGATTTAACTTTTTCAGATCTTTGCGCCAGTATTTTGGAAATTCGTCAATATCCGGCTTGCCTAGTATTGCCATAGCATTTACATGTGTACCCATTGCATCTGCTAAAGCTAGCGCAGCAGTTTGCAACACTTTTCTGGACTCAATCAAACGACTATGCTTTTCTGCCCGATAACCGCTTAATAAGGTATTATCCGCAATGTTATTTTTTCTATGCCATTTATCAATCGCCTGCTTGGACTCAGCAAGATAGGCATTGATATAATAAGCTGCAACATAATCCCAGTACCGAGTTACCGTGGTTAAAATGGTTTTAGACACCACGTGCTTATAATCGGCTGCTGTTGCACTATGTTCATGACCAGCGGCAATTTCTGCAGCTGCGGTGGAAACTCTCCCTGAACCTTTTAACAACGGAATATCTACTTTGAAGTTAAATTGACTGGAATTGCTTGTCGGAATTTCCGCACCCAGTGGATCAGGTACACGGTGATCAGTCTGAGTCAGTCCATAGGATAGCGTGGTAGAAATTCCACTGCGAAATTTTTTACTCACTGAAGTACTGAGTGCATGGACATCCTGATCCAGATAAGTTCTTGGATCATCGTCATCAGCCTCCACGGATAAACCTAATGCGTAGGGGGATTCGATTATCAAGGATGAAGTACTTTGTACAGTAAATGATAAATTAACATCAAAAGCACCGGACTGCGTTTGCTCTGCTGCTTTGGCAATATCTACCGATAATTCTTTCAGTTTGATATTCAAAGAATCCTGCAAGGTCAACTTGACCGCCCGATAAAGGCTTAGATGAATCTCCTTTTGCTGGACATCAGCATATGATACATCACAACACAAAAGCAAAATAAGTAAAGTTTTAACTGCTTGGCTTCTATGTTTTATCTTCCCCCAAAACCCCATTAGTCCTTTACCCTTTTATCATCAGATACAACGACCAATAATATCCCTACCAGTGGCGTTAGTATAATGGATGCAAAAAAATAGCCCCAAAAACCCATTTTTCGGTGTCTGCCCAAATATCCGATTATTGCACTGATTAAAATATCAGCAATGATTAAGTAAATTGTTATCACATAATATCCTCTGTCTGATTTTACTTCCCAATTGAGTTTTGCAGCGATTCGTTGAGCAACACTTTAGTCTGTTGCAACCGAAACTTTGTCCTATCCAATACTTTAAATACCCCTTGCTGTAATTCTTTAAAAACGATTTTATGATTGGTCAATTCACCACGTTGATTAAATTGGTACAGTCCATTGGCTCCGGTCCAATCGGTCATATAACGCAAACTCGATGCCAGCTCAAAGGATAAGCTGGAACCTGTCCGATGTACATTACGGGCTATCAGATTAACTGCATCATAAGCTAAGGATGCCTGCAAACCGGGCTGAACACCGTATTTTTTCTGGTATAAACGGACAAATTTTTCACTTTCCTTTGATTTTGCCATTGGATTAAATACTGAAGGGATGATCAGGCCATTAGTTTTAACACTGGAGGCATTAATAAATTGGCTACCGATAAACTTAAATGCATACCCCATCACCTGTGTCTGGGTCATTATCTCTGCCACTGACTCAGGCCAATCTGTGGCAAGATATACGGCATCTATTTTCTGAGCGGCCATCTTTGAAATTATATCAGCAAAATCATTACGTCTCTGAAAAAAGTTTTTAGAATAAACAACATTAATTCCATGTTTCACGGCCTTTTCATAAAAGGCTCTGGCCTGTTCCCTGGATGAGTCATTCAGACCAGTCAAAACAGCCACCTTTTGATACGCTTGTTCAGCAAAAAATTTTGCCGTTTCCTCTGCCAGCATTGCGTTATTTGGTATTAATCTGAAATTTAGCTTCATATTCTCCCGCAATACATTGACACTGGATGCTGCGGTTATCAAATGTACCATACCGGCCTTCTCATACAGTTGAGCAATTAATTTGTTGTTTTGACTTTGTTGCCCATCAATCGCAGCTACCACCGATTTCATATTATAAATTTTATTCGACAGTACTAGCGAAGAATCACCTGCGTTTTCAACCGCTTCGAGAATAAGCCTTATCTTTCTTCCAGCTTTTTTGCCTTGACCATTCAACAAATCAGCAGCAAGTTGAGCACCATTATGCGTTGCTGTATTGTTAACATCGGCACCTATAACGGCAATATCCAGGTAAAATTCATCGTACAAATACGCATTACTTTGATACCATTGTTTTTGCAGGTCAATACCTGCATATAAAAATAGCTGTTGTAATAGCGTATTGTCACGATACTTTAATATCCTGCTATACCAACTATTTTGTTCATAAGTTTCCTGACAATAATTCACTATATTTTCATGGCTCTGGCAATGGTACTTTTGAGTCGAATAATTTTTATCGCCCAGGAACGGTTTACACTTTTGATGTTTATCTGGAAAAAAATGACAGTCACTATCCGTTGCCAAAAAAGCATCACACATGACATTATTAGTGGCAAAAGAATCGCTTAAAGCATAAATCCGGCAAGATGCAATTTCATCTTGCTGACTTGAGTATGCAATTCTCGATTTTGACAATTGCTCAAAACTTTCACTACAACCACTCAACACCAAAATGATGCCAATTGAAATATATCGCAGGCCATACCCAGCCAGATTAAAACGTACCCTTTGTAATAACATCAATACCTGCATTACTGGTTACCAAGAATAATAGGTAAACCACCTTCACCGGAACCAATGATTACAACCTTAGCATTTTCCGACTTTGACAAGGACAGAGTTGCCTGTACCCCCTGCCACTTGATAAGTTTATCCGTCAGAGTAGTAGTAATCACCTTCTGATATTCTTTTATACCATTCGCTTCTATCACTTTTCTTTGAGCTTCTTGCTTTGCAACCTGTAGCGTAAAAACATATTTTTTCAGTTTTTCCTGCTCCACCAATTTACTTTCAATTGCATCTTTGACTGTTTGGGGTAATTCTATACTACGAATAATAATATCTTTGACCACGACATAGTGTCGGCTGGTTTCTTCAATGGCCATATTCAATATTTTGGTCAGCACACCTTCTTTATTCGTATAAACGTCTTCAGCTTCCAAATCTCCGATTTTAATCCGTATTACGGATTCTATCTGCGGCAATAAAATTCGGTCGACATATTCAGTACCTACCCGCTGATGTAACAGACCTAACATTTCGTATTCCGGGTGATAACGAATAGCCAGTTTTAAGGTAATGGGCAACCCTTTATTGGTTAAAACTGTCATATCATGTTTGATGGTCTGAATTCTCACCGAATAAATATGCATCGTGTTCCATGGTAATACAAAGTGTAAGCTTTCAGGATAAACATAATCTATCTGGGTGCCTTTATTGCCAGAATCAAAACTAAAACGTCGATATAATACACCGGCTTCACCAGAATTAATCGTGACCAACATATCTCTGGCAAAGAACACGACTATTAATAATATAATCATGCTCATTACAACGAGTAACGGAAACTGGTCTGTAATCCAGTGCTTAAAGCGTTTAGTAATTGATTTTTTTTCAGACATTTGATTTACTGGTATTTCACTTAATATTCTTAGTTAATTATAATTACGCACAACATTAATCCATATAACAAGCCGCAGCATGAGTAAATCCAACATGGCCGGCAGAAAATCGGGAACACGTGAAAATAACCATAAGTTCACGCTGCCTGAACAAGTTGTACTAAATATCGATTAATTTTTAGCCACACCATTAAAGCTAAGAAGAACATACACCGACAAGGGAATAATAATAACCAAGTAAAACTACTTTTTGGAGTATTTTCAGAACTAAGTTCTGCAACAAAGTTTTTTATCGGCTTTATTATGTCTATAGTCAAATAACGCTCCTCATATGGTATATACTACTTATCAATGGTCTGCTTGAGGTGGATACACCTTTATCGCAGTGACAAGAAACGATTCTGTTTCCTTGACTAGTATTTCACAGCAATACTTCATTTCCAGATAGTGGCAATAAAATTGCTTATCAACTTTCAAAAAGCGCAGTTCCCGCAAATCTATAAACTTACCGCTGACTTTCGACAATGCTTTAACTGCACACTCTTTTAAACTAAAAAGTACCATTTCTGATTGCACTCGTTCTGTCAGCGTCGCAACCAACTGTAATTCATCTTCATTATAGATAAACAAGTATGCCAGACCGGTTAACGTATTTTTTTCGGCAGACAGGTTTATTAAGTCAACACCAATGTTCATCCAAGGTACTTCTGCTTCTGGAATAACTACGGCAACAGATAAATTAATATCATGGCTAATAGTGGCGATGACACCCTGAGGCCATAACGGTTGATGCAACTCACCTACCCCAATATATGGACAATAAATATTCAGCATCTTTAATGCCTGCCGGGCACACCAACGCCCACTGGAAAATTCTTGTTGTCGTCGTTGCACAGCACCAGAAACTATGTCCTGCTCTGGTTCGGGAATTGGATAAGCATCGATATCGGCTACCTGAACTGCTGCGATAGGAGTAAAAAATCCCTCCAGTACGGATTGTACCGTATATTTACTCATATGACTTTAAAATACCCGCTTTAGCCCTATTCTTATCACCATCCATACAAACTCCGAGTAGACATTCAATAATACATCAAATTTAACTATAAAAATAGATTTACATTCATTCATAGAAATGCATTTAAACTAAGCACATCAATTCCTCATCTTGTTTTTTACAAAAAGAGAATCTATAGGTGAACTCTCATTTTGAGGTATCAAATTATTTAACCAATCAGCACAATAACTGTGCCCAAATTAACTAGTGCCATCCTATTTTGGTCTAATAATATAGCCTTTATCAATTTTATAATACTCCCCAAAAACTAGGCCACTAGTTAAGATATAATACCTTTATTAAAATGAGGGTATGAAAATGGGAACAATTAGAAAAAACATAGTACACAAACTAAAATAAAGATTGCTTTGGAGGCAATTAAAGGAGAAAAAACAACAGCTGAAATAACATCAAAATATGGTATTCATTCAACGCAAGTTAATGCTTGGAAAAAACAAGCAACTGATATACTACCAGAGGCGGCGAATTTCAAGCTAGTTGTCGCCTAAGTTAAATTTATGCCGCCTGTTTCTTTGGCAACACTTCGCATACTTTTGCCTTCGACTAAAACCCATTGCCGTATCTTCATTGATGTTTCCATTAATATCACCTATTTCTCCAAGCAAATGCCTGGTATTAAAACTACTTTTAATAGGTGGATCAATTTTGGATGCAATTTACCCCTAAAAGTGGATCAGTTTTGCACGCTTTTTAACAATGCACCACTAACTTCTAATGCTTCAGATATTTTATCTTGATAAATACCTAATTGATTGGCCTTTTTAGTAATGGCTTTGATAAAGTCAGTACGGGCTTTTGGTGCGTATTGTTTTATTTTATTTGTTTGCACTATTTTTTTATCTTTAATAATTTCATTCCAACAGAAACTGCTTTTTTATCAAAAGTTAATATATAGGAACAACCATTTTCTTTGGATAAAACGGCTATTAATGCATCACTATAATCCCCATTTCCATTTTGCCATAGACGTAATGCTTTATAGGCATTGTCTGATTTTTCAATAATTAATTGTTTCGTTGTTAACAGACTTTCAATGATATGACATAACTCAGATTTGTTTTGCTGATAACATGTTTTAAGTACCCAAATGATTTCCACCAATGAGATTAAAGAAATAAAGCCTTGGTTTTGAGATGTCAATTCATTATCAATAAGATGCTCTGCACTTTTAAATTGCTTAGGATCATCTTGTGTTAAGTAACGGACAATAACGTTAGTATCTAAACCAATCATTATGGTTGACCCATTGTGGAAATGGCATTATTCATTTCATCGATACTGACTCGTTGTGTAGTCTTGACCATACCTTTAAGCTGTTTAATATCTTTTGTAGCAGCTACAATTTCATAACGGTCATCATTTATTTTAATAAATTCAATACGATCACCTGAATGGATATGCATAGTTTCCCTAACCAGTTTGGGAATAGTGACTTGACCTTTAGTTGTTATCATTGCTGTAGTCATAATAGCTTACCTTTTTAATTATTCTTACTTTAGGTAAGGATAGCATGAGGGGTTTTATTTAGAAAGATATATTCTCATTGCCACGTTAAGAGTCTCTCAATCATTTAATTCTAATCCGAGAACCTTCTTCCAATGCTTTTAACTATAGTACTCCCCAAATCCAGACCAATTTAATCTTTTTTTAAGATATAAAACCCTGGTTGTTTTAAGTTGTTTTTCTTTTAAAATTATAAAAAATATTTTCTATTATCATTGTGCCGCAGGCATTCAAATTATTTTCTTATGCCTGATGC
>JASFYQ010000155.1:0-15385 GCA_045047105.1 Pseudomonadota bacterium
CTCAAATTCCTGATAATTTTGTTTTTATCAATGGCGATATTCGAGTGCTTGATGATTGTAAACAAGCATGTGAAGGCGTAGATTATGTTTTGCACCAGGCTGCTTTAGGATCGGTTCCACGTTCGATTGAAGATCCTGTTCATACTAATAAGGCAAATATTGATGGTTTTTTGAATATGTTGGTTGCTGCAAAGGAGGCAAAGGTTAAACGCTTTGTCTATGCGGCGTCGAGTTCTACTTATGGAGACCATCCTGATTTACCTAAGGTTGAAGATAAAATTGGAAAGCCCTTATCTCCTTATGCAGTAACAAAAGTTGTTAATGAATTATATGCGGATGTTTTTGCAAAAACCTATGATTTTAAAACAATTGGTTTACGTTATTTTAATATTTTTGGTCAGCGACAAGATCCTGAAGGAGCTTATGCTGCTGTTATCCCTAAATGGGTTGCGAGCATTCTCAGTGGTGAACAAGTATTTATTAATGGTGACGGTGAAACCAGTCGTGATTTTTGTTATATAAAAAATGTAATGCAAATGAATATTTTAGCTGCAACTACTGAAAATACTGAAGCAACTAATCAGGTTTATAATGTTGCTCTAAATCACCGAACATCGTTAACTCAATTATTTAATTTTCTTCAAGAAAAGTTAATGGCCAGAGTCCCGGAATTGCAAAAAACTATACCAGAATACCGTGATTTTAGAGCAGGTGATGTCAGGCATTCCCAAGCTAATATTTCTAAAGCCCAGAATTTATTAGGATATGAACCAACACATACTATTGCTCAAGGGCTTGAAGAGGCCATGGATTGGTATGTGAATGATTTAAAATAGGAGTTTAAATGATTATTATTCTCTATTTTTTACTTTTTCTGATGGGGCCAGCTTTTGCTGGGCCATTACAATTAATTGATTACCAAGCTGAGCAATCTCCCCATTTTACGGATAAAGATTCTTTTAATGCTTCAATCATTAATAATGATATACAAAGAGAAAAAATAAAGGAAAAAATATTAATAGAAATTATTTCTGGTGAATCTGCTATATCATCAAAAGGTATTCAATTAAATAGAAAAAATATGAGCATGGAAGAGCTTAAGAATTTATTGGAATCTGATGTTGAAAAAGGCATTGATAAGTTAAAAAATAAGTTTTCTAATGCTTTAAGAAATGTAAGCGAAGAGGATAATAACGTTTTTTTTGATGATACTTCTGATGAGGTTGTTAATGAATTAAAAAAAGAAACTTTGCTTTCGGATAAAGACATAGATATGGAAATTAAGAAGTTTAATAAAGAATTTGATACTCAGAGGACTTTTGCAGATAGCAACTTTCAGAAAATTGTCATTTCAACTGAAGAACAACAGTTAAAAGTTGAAAAAACACAGCAATTTAATGATAAATTTGTTTTAGTTGTTATGGCATTAGTATTGTTATTTTTTCTGTATAATTTTTTAACATTTTTAACAAGAAATAGAGAATAGCTTATGCTTTTTTGTAAGAGCATATACGAATTTTTACTCATCTAAATGATAAGCAGGATTACTTATATGGGTGAATTTAATTAATTTTAAGAGTTATATTTTATGCATGCATTTTTTACATTTATAATTATTTCTATAGTACTTTTTTCAAATTTTAGTTGTGCTAATAATTTAGCGTCTCTAATTAAAACAATAAAACCATCTATAGTTGGTGTTGGTACTTATATGGGGGTGAGACGTCCTCCTTCTAAATTATCAGGGACTGGATTTATTGTTGCTGATGGCCGGTATGTTATTACTAACTTCCATGTTTTGCCAAAAATTCTTAATAAGGAGAAAAGAGAAAAACTGGTTGTTTTTTACCGCAACAAAAATAAAATTCTATATAAAAGTGTTAAAATTATTGACACCGATCCTAAGCATGATTTGGCTTTATTAAAACTGGTTAATGCAAAATTACCTCCATTAGCAATTAATCAAAACTCTAAACCTGAAGAAGGTGAACCCATTGTTTTTACAGGTTTTCCTATTGGGGCAGTACTTGGCTTGTATCCGGTAACGCATCAGGGGATTATATCTGCTATTTCTCCTATAGGAATACCTGTCCCAAGTTCAGCACATCTTAATAGTAAAATTATTCGACACTTGCAACAACCGTATATGATTTTTCAACTTGATGCTACAGCTTATCCTGGAAACAGTGGCAGCCCAGTTATTTCAAAAATATCAAAGCAAGTGATTGGGGTTATTAATAAGGTTTTTATAAAAGAGAGCAAAGAGTCTGTATTGCAAAAACCCAGTGGAATTACCTATGCAATTCCAGCAGAACACATTATTTCGCTACTAAAAAAAAATAAACTGATGCCATAAGTTTTATTATATTGTTACTCTATCCAATGTATTTTAAACCTTCTGAAAGTGAGAGGCTTATATCTGCTAAGTTATACCTAAAAAATACCCCAGTTTAAAGTTCTATATTTCTTTAACTATTTTTTAGCCAACTTTTTCCTAACTCTTTATCTAAAAATATAGTCATGTTTTTGCTATTCATTGGGTGACCAAATAGATAACCTTGTGCTTCTTTGCAACCAATTCTAGATAACAAATTCTGTTGCTCTTTTTGCTCAACCCCTTCGGCTATAACCTTAATATGAAGGCTCTCACCTAATGCAATAATTGCTCTAGCAATATCTTCATCGGGAGGTTCGTCTCCATTATTTTGAATAAAGGAACGATCAATTTTAAGGCGGGTTATGGGTAAACGTTTTAAGAATGCAAGAGAAGCATATCCTTTTCCAAAATCGTCAATTGATAATTCAATACCCATTTCTCTCAGTGCATTCAAAGTTTCTAGTGATTCATCGGTTAGATGTGGTAAAAAACCTTCCGTTATTTTAAATTCAAGTGAGTTTGCCGGGCACTGACTTTTTTCTAAAAGTGTTTTTATTTTTTTTACTAAATTGGAATTTAGTATTTGCCTACTTGCTAGATTAACTGCAATTCTACCAGGAGTTTCTCCTGCTTTTTTCCAAAGTACAATTTGATTGCAAACTGTTTCTAAAATCCATTCTCCAATATCTTCTATTAAACAACTCTGTTCTGCAATGGGGATAAATTTATCTGGTGGTAATAATCCCTTACTTGGATGTTGCCATCTAATCAATGCTTCCATTCCAGTTAATTGACCAGTCTCCAAATTTATCTGTGGTTGATAATAGATTAATAATTGCTTCTTTGATATGGCCTGATTGAGCTCCTTTTCTAATAACATTTGTTTTATAGCGTTATTTTTTAATTCCTGGGTATAAAAGCTATAGGTATTACGACCAAGTTGTTTAGCTTTATACATTGCAATATCTGCACTTTGTAATAGTTCTTCAGCATCTATTGCATCATTGGGATAGATACTGATACCTATACTGCTTTTTATACATAGTTCATGCTGCCTTAATTTTATTTTTTGAGATTGATTGTTTATTATATTTTGTGCCAATAATCCTGCCGTCTCGGGCTCAATAAGCATTTCTATCAAAATAACAAATTCATCACCACCAAGACGGCAAACTATATCATTTTCTCTAACCATTCCTTTTAGTCTTTTTGCTGCTATTTTAAGTACTTCATCGCCAATTTGATGTCCTAAAGTATCATTTATTTTTTTAAAATTATCTAGATCAATAAATAATAGAGCTAAAAGAGCGTTACTTTTTTTAGTAGTATTTATAACCTTTTTAAGGTGTGATAAAAATAACCGCCTATTAGGTAAGCCAGTTAAGGTATCCTGATGAGCAAGATCATATAATTCTTTTTCTTTTTCTTTTAATGTTTCATTAAGCTTAATATGCTCGCTAATATCGCGACGACATTCAACATAACCATAAATATTATTATTTTTATCATAT
Organism: Pseudomonadota bacterium; assembly: GCA_045047105.1. Lineage (GTDB taxonomy): Bacteria > Pseudomonadota > Gammaproteobacteria > GRL18 > GRL18 > JADGAU01. The sequence goes on from JASFYQ010000155.1 coordinate 3,889, forward strand.
AAAGGAGTTATTGATAATTCTATGTGCTGCTTTAAATCATTTTTATCCATAAACTGATGAATGGTTTTGATTGGCTTTTTTGTTCGAGAGATTTCTTCAAAAGGACATAGATTATTATTACCGTGACAGGGCATATATAATTCATCTAATAGTTTTTCACAACTATGTATGTTCGCCTGAGATTTATTTGCTTCTTTAAGCTTATTTTGAAAAGCTGAATTTATAAATAATACATTTTTATTAGTATCTAATACTATAATTGATTCTTCAAGACTATCTATGACTTGAGGTAGAAATTCAATATTTGATATAATTTTTTCTTCAATTGTAGAATATTTTATTCTTTTTAAAGGACTATTCATTTACTCAAATCACCAGTCTGCTTTTATATGGATATATTTTCAGTAAAATAACACTTTTGGAATGTATAAAATAACCTCATTTGAAGGGGGTTAGGTAAAATTTATTTTGTTTTTTATTATAGAAATATATCTAGTTGATTTTTAAGTTGTTTTTAAATATTCTTAAAGAGCCCTTCATTTGAGGTTATTTATGTTTCATTAATACTGATAGTATGGGGAGTTAATTTGTTTTAATTTTTTTGTACACAATTAAAGGAGTAGTTTTAATCAATATATTTTATTTAATAATTGTTTTCTTGGTTATAAAAAAAGAATACATTTTTTCAAATTTTAAAAAATCTTTATTTCTAAGTTTGGGATATGCTTTAGGTTATAAATATAAAAGAGATACTATATGCTCAAAGTAAATAGTCAAAAGCTTAAATTAAATCACCAACAGATATATTTTGATTTTTCAGAAAAAATGGAAAAGACAAGTTCATTGGATGAATGTTGGCTGATTTATCAGCAGGAAATGGCTAATTATGGGTTTTGCGAGATACAATATGCTGTTCTTGTATCAGAAAATATAGATGATAGTATCTCATATCAATACTGCTGGTTTATGAGTTCTTATCGTGATGAGTTTATGAGAGAATTTTGCAAGCCAGTATATTTTGAAAATGACTACTCTATTCTTTGGTGTAAACAAAATGAATCAATTTTAAATTGGAATAATTTTAATCCAAAGCAATTTCAATCACTTACTCCTAAGCAAATTAAATGTGCAGAATTATCTTGGGATTTTAAGATTATAAATGGTTTTTCTATACCTCTTCGGCTTTATTATCCCAAAAGTTGGTGTGGGGTCGGTTTAAGTGCTACTGGTATTAACGATTATGAGTTTAATAAAATTAATTATGAATACGGAAGGTTAATTTATCAGCTTACTGCGGTATTTCATCAAGCAGTACAAAAATTCCCTTTCTTTCTGGATCAACAAGGTAGTTTTGATAAAATGGTTTATTTGAGTGAGCAGCAGCGTAGGTGTTTATTTTTACTATCTTGTGGTTATCAAGTATCAGCAATTGCAAGTAAGATGAAGAAGAGTAAGAGGACTATTGAATCATACCTTCAAAGTGCTAGAGAGCAACTTGATGCTAAAACAATCACCCATGCAGTTAGTAGGTCGTTACTTCTAAGACTCCTGAAATAAAATTTCCTATGGACATGTATTGGAAGAAAGATGATAGTGTCAAATTTGTTTTTATTTACTCGTCATAATCCATGCTTAAAAATTGATATTTTAATTTAGTTTTGTGTATTTTAAACAAGCCTGATATTTCTAATCTAATAATATGTACTAATTGTTATTTTAAAAAAACATACTGCGGAAATCCGCAGTATATTTTTTATTGAACTTTATATACAATTTTCTTTTGAGGAATAAGTAAATATTGTAATTATAACAATATTTTAAGTAATTATAATAATTATCATTTGGTTTGAGCGAAAGAATTGTTTACTGGGATTTTATAGTCACCTTTTCAATTAATAATGTGCTAAATGGTTGAAATTTTAAGGTGTTATATAATTTGATAAATAAGCAAAAGAAGAAAATTTTAATTGTTGATGATGAGTTTATTAATTACCAAATAATATCCTCTATACTAGAAAGTAAATATTTTGTATTTATAGCAGAAACTGGGAAGAGTGCTATTGATAGTGCTAAAATTAATAAACCAGACTTGATCCTTTTAGATATTTTGATGCCGGGTATGGATGGTTTTGAAACATGTAGAAAGCTAAAGAGTGATAAACAGACATCAAATATCCCCATTATTTTTCTTACCTGCAAAAATAAAGATGAGGATGAAGCCAAAGGTTTGTCTTATGGTGCTGTTGATTATTTTAGAAAACCGTTTCGACCGACAGTTGATATGCAACGAATTAGCTTACATATTAAGCTTTCAGAACAAAGGAAATCTGTTCAAACTAGCAATAAAATGCCAAATGAGCTGATTCCAATCCAAAAATTTTTTGGTTTAGAAAATGAAATCAAGGAACTTTTTCAGTTCACAGATGCTGAAGCCCGCCTTTGTTATGGTTTGATTAATGGTCGTACACTTGGAGAAATATCTAAAAGTTCTAAAGTTGCTTATAGCACTTTAAGAGGGTATTTAAGAAATATTTTTTATAAAACTAATACTAAAAAACAGCATGAACTTGTTTCTACAATTATGACTGCTCTAATTTTATGGATACAGGCGGAAAAATAATTATCAACGAATTGAATAATAAAATATATTCTAAGTCATATGCATGAATCAAAAAATACTGCTCCAGAATTTTATTAATTTGTAATGTCTTGGAGCAAGCTAAATACTTCTTTTCAAAAGCTCAATAGTCCCAGATTACCCTCAATAGTGAATAGTTCTAAGATCTAATTATCGAATAACTATATTTGTTATTAAAAGCCCTGTAATTTGTTTTATAGCGTATAATCCCCCCCATGATAAAATTCTCAAATTTCTCCTTACGGCGCGGTAATAAGCTGCTATTTTCAGATGTTAATTGCATTATCCATAAAAATCAGAAAGTTGGATTAATCGGTGCTAACGGCTGTGGTAAATCCAGCTTAATGTCAGTGATTAAAAATGACTTACATGCTGATGAAGGCGACTTTAGCATGTCGGACAAGTTGCTGGTTGCCCATGTTCTGCAAGAAACTCCAGCATTATCCACTTCAGCTCTTGAATATGTAAAACAGGGTGATGGGTTATGGTATCAGTTATCGCTTGAAATTAAACAGGCAGATGCTTTGCATGAGCATGATAAACTGGCTAAATTGTATGCTCAGTTAGAAGCAATAGACGGTTACCATATTGAAACACGTGCTACCAAGTTACTTATGGGACTTGGTTTTCATCAAGATCAATTATTAGAATCGGTAAGCAATTTTTCTGGTGGTTGGCGAATGCGCTTAAATCTTGCTCAGGCTTTGATCTGCCGCTCGGATGTATTATTGCTGGATGAGCCTACCAACCACCTGGATTTAGATACCGTTATCTGGTTAGAATCATGGATTAAATCTTATCAGGGAACTTTATTGCTAATTTCTCATGATCGCGATTTTTTAGATAATATTTGTACACATATTTTACACATCCACCAACAACGAATAGATGCTTATACAGGAAACTATACTTATTTTGAAAAAGCACGATATGAAAAACAGGTATTGCAGCAAAGTGAACATGTAAAACAACAGGCACAAGTAAAACAATTACAACAATTCATTGATCGCTTTCGGGCGCAGGCAACCAAGGCCAAACAAGTTCAGTCGCGGATTAAAAGTCTGGAAAAAATGCAGCAAATTGCAGCAGTACATGAACAATCAAAATTTACCTTTAGTTTTAAACCCGTAGGTAAAATCCCCAGTCAACTTCTTAAAATAGAAGATGTTATAGCAGCTTATGGCTCTGGTGAAAACGAGAAGGTTATTTTATCAAATGTTAATTTTATATTAACGCCTGGTTCACGAATTGCTTTATTAGGTGAAAATGGAGCGGGTAAGTCAACTCTGGTAAAACTCCTGGCGGGTTTATTAAAGCCAAAATCCGGTGAAGTGAGTTTTGCCGATAATATTTCCGTTGGTTATTTTGCTCAGCACCAATTAGAACAATTAGACACTAATCAAACACCGTATGAGTTTATTCAAAGTTTAGATAAAAAAGCGACCGAGCAATCAGTACGCAACTTTTTAGGCAGTTTTGCTTTTTCCAGCTCCAGTATTGATAATATGGCCGATAGTCAAGTGAGCCATTTTTCTGGTGGAGAAAAAGCTCGGCTGGTTTTAGCCGCTCTGGTTTATCAAAGCCCTGGTTTAATTTTATTAGATGAGCCAACTAACCATTTGGATCTGGAAATGCGAGAAGCATTATCTTATGCTCTTCAGGCATTTCAGGGAGCTATGGTTGTGGTATCACATGATCGCCATTTATTAAATAGTATTAGTGATGAATTTTATCTGGTATCAGAAGGAAAAGTGAGTTTGTTTGATGGTGATTTATCTGATTACCGAATGTACTTAAGTGATAAATCAAAAGAAAATAATAAAAAAGAAAACAATAGTAACAATGAGTTAAATGATTTTTCTAAAAATAATATTAACAGGAAAGAGCAGAGGCAGCAAGAGGCGCAGCGGAGAAAAAAATTACAGCCTTTAATGAAAAAAATAAAATCTATTGAAACTCAAATGGATAAATTATCGCTCAATAAAGAACTTATTGAAGAGCAGTTAGCGAATGCCAATATATATAATGCTGAAAATAAAACCAGATTAAAAGAGCTATTACTAGAGCAGGGTACAAACAATAATTCACTCGATGAGTTAGAAGAGACATGGCTGGATTATCATGATCAATTAGAACAGTTTAATGATTAAATATGTCATTGTAGGATAAAGCTGATAAAAATATTCTATTATTCTGAGTTATCTTGAAACTAACACTGACTGAAAAGTTGTTTAGAATTTAATATTATTTATGAAACCACACTCAATACCCAAGGAGAAGTTTCATGATTATACTTAAGTTACTAAAATTATTTATTTTTTCAACTATTTTATTATTTGTTGCTGTGCCTAATGTTGCAATTATGCGCTTGTTTAACCTTTTAGTTGAACATTATCCAAATATTTTGATATTTACTAAAGAGGTATTTTAATTGAGCAAACTATTAGATTTTTTTAAAAGTAAACCGATCCTGGATGAAGAATCTATTGTTTGGTTATTTGAATCCTTTTTCTGGGCAAATAAAAATTTAGATTCGGCTACATTTTATAATAAAACAGCTCTGGTTTTACCATCAAATGAATTTTTTTCAGGGCATAGTAATAATACCACGGAGATGGCAGGCCTTATTTTTGAAAAAGTGAAACAATATGCCCAATTACAACACTGGCCATGTCGTTTATTTCCTCAGGATAATTGCCAATTAGAACAACCTGCTTTGCCTTATATTGAAGGGCAATTAAGAGGCGATAAAGTAATTGATCATTCCAGGCAGCAAGATCAATTTTTTAGTATTTTATATAATCCAGCCCAGGTTAAAAATCCTCAGGCAATGATTGCCTATTACGCCCAAACTCTGGCTTATTATCTTATTATGATTTCTCCCAATAAACCCGATAATATAGAAGAAAATATTGGCCCACTATCAGAAGTGATAGGTGTTTTTATGGGATTTGGTGTGATGTTATCTAACACTGCATTTAATTATAAAAATGTTACCTGTGGTAGCTGCCGAACTATTTCAACCGATCGCAATAGCTATTTATCCCAATATGATATTACCTATGCCTTGGCTATTTTTTGTGTATTAAAAGATATTCCAAGGAATCAGGCTCTGGCCTCAATTAAAACGAACCTGAAGTTTTTTTTTAAAAAAGCCTATAAACAAGTACTCAAGCGAGATGAAATCAAGCAACTTAAAATGAGTTAAAAATTAATTTGCTTATTGGATTTATTTTGCTAGTATAAAACGTATTATTCGTTAACGTATTCCACATCAGCAAAAAGGTCAACGCCGTGTCAAATGTATCTCTATTAGTCAAAAACGATGAGCTAAGCAGTCAAAGCTTTGAAAAGCAACCGCGTCCAGTATGGATTGATAAACTAGAAACTAAGGATTATTATGCTGAACAACTGATAGAGATCCCTCTGTTCGGATTTATAACTGCAGGTTTACCAATTGAACGAGTTGAACAAAACGGCGAAGCGGTTTCTGTTCCAGCTAATATGGTTAAGCGCAACTCGTATGCACTTAAAGTGCGTGGACATTCCATGATTGATGATAATATTCAAGATGGGGATATTATTATTATTGAAAAAGTAGAGTCGGCAACTGAAGGCCAATCCGTTGTGTGCTTAATTAATAATGAAGAAGTGACTCTTAAGAAGTTTTATATCGAAAAAAATGGTATTCGTTTACAGCCCGCAAACCCTGAAATGCAGCCGATCTATTTAAAAAATCATGAAGTACAGATTCTGGGTGTGGTATCTGGAGTGGTCAGGCAATATAGCTAGCCTAAAATAGTTAGTACTTAGCAAACAATACTTATAAAGCTGACTATCTTTCCAAATACTTACATAGCTTTTTTGTGCTATGATCTTTTTTTATTGGATGGATGAGTCAGTTTTCTACTATGCTTCAAAAATTTCTCTATTTACTTTTTATTCTCTTATTTCTATCAGTCACGGCAGTATTTTTATGGCTGAGTGATCTGTTTTTATCGGTTTGGGATAAACTATTGCTACAGCCAGAATGGTTTTTCTGGAGTTATATTGCAGTATTCACAGTATTTATTCTATTTACTCTAATAATGCTGTTTCGCCTCTTACCTCGTTCCATATTTGCTGTAAAACAGAATCACCAGGCTGAGCATAAAAACAGCCATGTAGAAGACCTTAAAATCGATCAGATTGAAGATCGGGTACAACAATTACAACAAAAAAATGTAGATATACAATCAATTAAAGAAGAGCTTTATCAATTAAAAAACACCGGTTCTAAGCAAGATATCCGGATTGTTTTATTTGGAGATATTAGCAGTGGTAAAAGCTCTTTAATTAATGCTTTATTACCTAAGGCTCAAGGTGAAGTAAGTGTTACAGGTGGCACTACTCAGGAAGTAACCCATTACCAGTGGATTTCTCCTCTGGGTGAATCAGTAATTGTGACTGATACCCCGGGTTTTGATGAGCACCACCGGTTATTAGATGAGATGTCCCTGGAAAGTGTTTTCAAGGCACATATTGCAATTTATTTATGTGAAGGTGATCTCACTGCCAGCCAATACCAGCAGATAAAAGAAGTGGCACTGGTAGGCAAACCACTGCTTGTTGCCTTTAATAAAACCGATCGCTATGTAAGCAAAGATATTGATATTATTGTTGATAAACTTCGCAATACTTTGGATAGTATTGATGCCAAAATAAACCTGGTACAAATTAAAACTGGAGGAATTAAAGAAGTTACTTTATTGTATCCTGATGGCAGCGAAAAAGTAGAGCAGCGTAAAATACCTGCAGATTTAACAAAATTGTTAAAATCTATTACCAACATCTTAGCAAAAACTTCGCCTGGTGAACTGGAATCCACCCGACAGAAGGCAGTTTTACACCTATTATCATCAAATCTGGATAAAGTAGAACAACAATTACGTATTGAACAGTCACAGAGTATAATTAAGTCATCCACTAAAAAAGCAGTTATTGCCGCAATGGCAACTATTACTCCAGGAAGTGATTTATTAGTACAGGGTTATTTAGCTGTAGCAATGATAAAAGATCTTTGTAAAGTGTATGATGTTCCAGTTAAAGAAGTTGATGTGAATAAATTATTATCCTTATTACAAAGTGATACCATAGGTGTGTTTCCTTTATTATTAGGTGTAGCAGGTAATGGTTTTAAAGCCTTTCCTGGCCCGGGCACCTTAGCGGGGGGGGTATTACATGCTGTTGCCTATGGTTTAATTTTTGATAGTGTAGGCAAGGCCGTTAATTTATCCCTATCTACTCAGGGTGATTTAATCCCTATTTTGGTTGAAGATATATACAAGGAGAAATTGGTTGAAAATATTGAATCGCGTGCGCTTGAACTGGTCAAAATGGTCATCAAAAGCAAAACGGATTCTTAGCCACGCGGACCAGAACCAGGATCTTTCAGAACAACAAAGCCAGGTTGAAAATGCTAGTGGTATTGATCCGCACAAAGCACAAAAAAACCAGTCTAATCAGCACTTAACTATTGCCAGAGAAAGTCTTGAATACCTATTACAAGACCAACGGGTTCCCGATCAAGTACGTCAATCACTACAAGATGACTATAATCAGGTGCAGCATATGCTGGAAAAACTCGAACACGAGCATATTCATATCTCAGTTTTGGGTCGAGTCAGTGTAGGAAAATCGTCTTTATTAAATGTTTTGATGGGGAAAAATAATTTTTCAGTCAGCCCTTTACATGGTGAGACTAAAAATCCAGAATTTTCTGGTTGGAATGAATACCGTGCTGGAAATGTTTTTTTAATTGATACCCCGGGAATAAACGAAGTAGATGGTAAAACACGAGAGATTTTAACTTTAGAAGTGGTATCACGTTCAGATATCATTTTATTTGTAGTGGATGGTGATATAACCGATACTGAATTTCAGGCATTAATAAAAATATCTAAAGGAATTCAACCCGTTATTCTAGTTTTAAATAAAATGGATCAATATAGTGAGTCAGAAAAAAAACTGCTATTAGCAAAATTAGATGAGCGGGTTAGTGGCTATATTCAGACAAAATATATTGTTGCCTGTAGCTCTCAAAAATCCATTAAACATTATATTCAGCTGGATAATGAGGGAAATGAAACTGAATTTAGCAAACAATTTGATGCAAATGTAGAGCAATTAAAGGATTTATTAAAACAAATTTTAACCAAAGAAGGCAAAACCATAGCGGCTTTAAATGCGGTATTATTTGCAGATAAACTCTCACAACAAGTCACCACTCGTTTAATGGATACCCAAAAAGAAGCTGCTGAAAAAATAATTCATACTTATTGTATTGGCAAAGGAATTGCTGTGGCAGTTAATCCTATTCCCATTGCAGATTTAATGGCAGCGGCCGTTATAGATGCTGGAATGGTATTACACCTGTCTAAGGTATATGGTTTGCCTTTAACCAAAGCAGAAGCAGGGCAGTTAGTTAAAACTATAATGTCTCAAATTATGATTTTAATGGGTTCTATCTGGGCTATGAATTTACTTTCCTCTGCATTAAAACTTGGAAGTGGTGGACTATCCACTTTTATTACTGCTTCTGCTCAGGGAGCTGTTGCTTATTATGGTACTTATATTGTAGGTCAGGCTGCAGATTATTATTTTAAACAGGGCAAATCATGGGGAAAAATGGGCTCCAAGCAAACGGTTAAAAGAATTCTTGATAGTATTGACCGAGATTCTATTATTCAACAGGCAAAAAAGGATATAATGCAACGGATAAAAACCCAATAGAATGAATATTTGAATAATACCTTATGAAATCAATTAATAAAAAAATATTGCTCAGTGTTTTTGGGCAACTGGATGAAGCCGAACAAAGTAATATTGTATCCTATGCAGAATTTCTATTGAGTAAATCAATGGAGTCCAGAGACCCAGCTACTTTAGAAAAACCTCAGGACATTAAACGTCCAGAAGACGAAAAAGTAGTAATGGCAATTAAACGTTTATCTAAAACTTATCCCATGATTAATAAGTCGGGAGTGTTAGATCAAGCCGCTAAGTTAATGACTGACCATATGTTACATGGAAAAGAAGCAATTTCAGTAATTGATGAATTGCAGTCCTTATTTTTAGCGCAATACGAAAAGTATTGCAATTCATTTGATGATAAAGAGAAATAAAACGTATGTTTTTATTAATTAGTAACTGGTTTAAGCGCTATTTTTCTGATCCGCAGATCGTTTTTTTAGTACTATTTATATTTACAGTACTGGGTATTATTATTGCTTTTAATCATATTTTAGCTCCACTATTTGCTGCAATTGTCTTAGCTTATTTAATGGAAGGGGTAATATCTAAAGTTAGTCATTTTTTTCATCATCGGCTAATAGTGGTAATTATTGTTTTTATCTTCTTTTTAGGTGCGTTAATGGTGACTATATTTGGTTTTACACCACTACTATGGGAGCAAGCCACCTCTCTTGTTCGAGAAACTCCTAATAATATCCTGCACGGTAAACAAATACTATTAACTCTGCCTGAAAAATATGACTTTATAACTGAACAAGATGTCAGTCAAATTATTGGTTATATTCAACAAGAAGTAACGACTATTGGTAAGCAGGTTCTGACTTTCTCAATAAGCTCTATTCAGGACTCAGTGACTATTATTATTTATTTAATCTTGGTTCCGCTGCTTATTTTCTTTTTCCTTAAGGATAAGGATTTAATAATATCCTGGTTTACCGGCTTTTTACCTGATGAAAGACAGCTATCACGAAGCGTCTGGATTGAAATGGATTTACAGATTGGTAATTATGTACGCGGAAAATTCTGGGAAATTATGATAGTGGGTATAGCCTCATATATCGTTTTTGCATTACTGGGGCTAAAATACGCCTTATTGATTGCTTTTCTAGTAGGTATTTCAGTAGTTGTTCCTTATATTGGAGCAACGGTAGTAACTTTTCCTGTTGCTTTGGTAGGTTTTTTCCAATGGGGCTGGACTGCTGACTTTGCCTGGTTAATGGTTGCTTATGGAATTATTCAGGGCATTGACGGCAATGTTATTGTTCCGCTACTTTTCTCAGAAGTAGTAAATATCCACCCAGTGGCTATTATTGTAGCAGTATTATTTTTTGGTGGCTTTTGGGGTTTCTGGGGCGTATTTTTTGCTATTCCACTGGCAACTTTAATTAACTCTGTATTACATGCCTGGCCAGTTGAAGAAGTTGATAATTTATAAGCCACTTTTCAATTCTTAAGTGTTTTGTTGTAAACAATTTGGGCGATCATGACGGATGCTATTACACAAGCGATCCTATTGATTCTATAATATTATTGTTTCTCAATATTTTTTTCCTTATATGAACCAAACAGTAAATATAAGCCAAAAAGAATAAAGCACCCACCTACAAGATACTTGCCTTGGTCGGTGTCTCAGAGTACTTTTTCTTGGTTTAAGACTCTAATCTGACTGCAATAAAAATAGCGTAATTTTTTATAATCTGGCATAAAATACCTGTCAAGTATTTTCCCCATCTTTTTTAATTACGCTGAACAGTTACGTTATTATTTTATATTAATTGACCCCGAGTTAGCTGTACCACCACCAAGTGCGGCATTTATTGTACCAATATTAAGCGAAGCATTAACGATTTTTGTATTTCTAACTCTTCCTTTAATGTTAATCGAACCAACATTTGCTGTTGATCCATTGCCAATGGCTGCATTTAAAACTCCCAAATTTGCTGAAGCATTAACAATGGTAGATTTATATACCTTGCCCTTGATATTAGTTGAACCAACATTAGCCGTTGAATTTTTACCAATGGCAGCATTAAGAACACCGGCATTAGCCGAAGCATTAACAATGGT
>JASFYQ010000156.1:0-5762 GCA_045047105.1 Pseudomonadota bacterium
GTTAATAATTTAATCAAAAAATGTTTGTACTGCTGCATCCAGAGTATCACACATATCCGGATCATCCGTTAATGGTGTTACCATGGTCATACTACAGGCAACTTTAGGATTAACGCCTTTATGAATCAGCTGTCCAGCATATACCAGTAGGCGGGTAGAAATTCCTTCATCCAGCCCATGACCTTTTAAATTACGCGCCCGATGGGCAATTTGTACCAATTTAGCGGCGGTATCACTGTCTACACCCGATTCTTTAGCAACAATATCCACTTCTATTTTTTCAGTCGGATAATCAAAATTCATTGCTCCAAAACGTTGTTTGGTTGACTGCTTTAAATCTTTCATTAAACTTTGATAACCCGGGTTGTACGAAATAACCAATTGGAAGTCAGAGTGAGCTTCAATCAGCTCGCCTTTTTTATCCAGAGGCAAATTACGTCGATGGTCAGTCAGTGGATGAATAACCACCGTGGTATCCTGACGCGCTTCAACTACTTCGTCCAGATAACAGATAGCCCCTATTCGAGCGGCTAAAGTTAACGGCCCATCCTGCCACTTGGTTCCATCTTTATCTAATAAAAATCGCCCCACCAAATCAGAAGCGGTCATATCTTCATTACAGGCAACCGTAATCAAGGGTTTTTTGAGTTTCCATGCCATGTATTCGATAAAGCGCGATTTACCACAACCTGTAGGACCTTTTATCATCATTGGCATGCGCACATCATAAGCTGATTCATAGAGTGATATTTCATCTTCTACCGGCTCATAATAAGGTTCATTTTTGATAAGGTATTGTTGTGTATTCATAGTATTTTTTGACATGTTGCCCCCTTCTATCCTATATGCTTGCAATTACTTCTCATCATCGGTTTCTACTTCGCCACTCCAGCCAGCCGCTTGTGCTTTTTGCATCCCCATTCGGTGGATCTGCTGATGGCGCTGGAAAAGCTTTTCAGGTAATTGACTCGCCAGACAACCATATTTATCCCACTCATCATTTACTTTTTGTAACAAGGCATCTATTCCGGCTAAATTCCAGTTTTCACAGGTTTCAGATTCCGGGATTAATTCAAAGACCCAGGCATCTCGAATAATTTTTCCTATGGTGGTCATACCACCATTGATATCCTTATCAATACCAACATATTGTTTTGGTTTTGTCATAACAAATTCCAGCTAAAATAAAGCCTGTATGCAGTTTGCTAATGAACCAAACAGCCAGACCATGGTTGATTAAAAACCCCACGTATTAATGAGGCTTTTAATTTTTTTACAATAGTGATTTAAACTGCTTCACCTCTGAAAACCACCATCGATGCGCCTGCAGACTGAGAATAATTATCAAAACCTAATAAACGCACATGGTTTTTAGGATGTGCTTTATGACAGGCATCACACTCTGCTAAGATGGCATCAATATCAGTTTCACCAAACATGGGCAATTTCCACATATACCAATAATTCTGGAAAGAATTTTCTGGTTCACAGTGTTCAATACCAGGATTCCAACCTTTAGATACGATAAATTCAATTTGTTTACGAATTTGATCCGCATCCATAATAGGCAGATAGGAAAAGGTCTCAAACTTACGGCTTTGTGCATTGCTTAAGCTTGATTTATAATCTTGTACATCGCTCATTGACTATTACTCCAATAAAATTTTTGATTAGGTGTTGAAGAGCGTTTAACTCCAACACCAATTAGCAAGATGTATTGCCTACTTATGGCTTACGTCCAACTTGTCAACTGTATCAAATTCAAATTTGATCTCTTTCCAGGTTTCCATTGCCGCACCCAGTTCAGGACTGTGTTTGGCCGCGGAAATAAGGATATCCTTGCCTTCTTTTTCAAGCTCTCGTCCCTGATTACGGGCTTCGACACAGGCTTCAACCGCAACCCGGTTAGCCGCCGCACCAGCAGCATTACCCCAGGGATGCCCCAGAGTACCACCACCAAATTGCAGTACAGAATCATCACCAAAAATATTCACCAATGCGGGCATGTGCCAGACATGAATTCCACCAGAGGCAACCGGAAGCACTCCAGGCATGGAGCCCCAATCCTGATCAAAAAAGATACCTCGGCTGCGGTCTTCTTTGATAAAGGAATCACGCATAATATCAATCCACCCCAGAGTTGCCTCACGATCACCTTCCAGCTTACCCACTACCGTTCCAGAATGCAGATGATCTCCACCCGACAAACGTAAGATCTTGGTTAATACTCTAAAGTGAATTCCATGGTGTGGATTACGATCTAATACCGCATGCATGGCACGGTGAATATGTAATAACATACCATTATCCTGACACCACTGCGCCAGTTGAGTATTGGTTGATAAACCACCAGTGAGATAATCGTGCATAATAATCGGCGCACCAATTTCTTTTGCATATTCAGCACGGCGCATGGTTTCATCACCGGTAGGCGCAGTTACATTCAAATAATGCCCCTTGCGCTCGCCGGTTTCTGCTTCGGCTTTATGAATGGCTTCCATTACAAAGTCAAAACGGTGTCGCCAACGCATAAAGGGTTGTGAATTCACATTTTCATCATCTTTGGTAAAGTCCAAACCACCACGTAAACCTTCGTAACAGGCTCTACCATAGTTTTTAGCAGACAATCCCAGTTTGGGTTTAATGGTACAACCCAACAGCGGGCGACCGTATTTATTCATAATATCCCGTTCCACCTGAATCCCCTGTGGCGGGCCATTACAGGTCATAACATAAGCGACTGGAAAACGAATATCCTCCAAACGCAGTGCTCGTAGTGCTTTAAATCCAAATACATTACCAACCAGCGAGGTCAGTACATTAACAACCGAACCTTCTTCAAATAAGTCAATCGGGTAAGCGATAAATGCATAAAAACAGGTATCATCTCCAGGAACATCTTCAATTGCATAAGCACGTCCTTTATAATAATCCAGATCGGTCAACAAATCCGTCCAGACCGTTGTCCAGGTACCTGTTGAAGACTCCGCAGCAACTGCCGCTGCAACTTCTTCACGTGGAACACCATCTTGTGGTGTGATTTTGAAACAGGCTAAAATATCAGTTTCTTTGATAGAATAATCTGGTTCCCAGTATGTTTCGCGGTATTCTTTAACACCGGCATTATAGGTCTTTGCCATTACTAGCATCCTCATCGTTACATTTTATTTGACTGGAGTTGTTTCATTATCCAATCCCAAAAATCAATCTATTACTTAGAGCAGTACTCCAGAAAAGACTCTTTGCTCTGGAGTGATATAACTATACGCTCGAAAAAACATATATAAAAATTAATAATTGTTATAAAATACATTTACATTTGTTTATGGTTAAGTGGGAAAATACACATGCATCTGACTTTACAACAACTCAAATTATTTGAATCCGTGTACCGGAATAGCAGTTATACACGCGCCGCAGAAGAACTTTATCTCACCCAACCGGCCATTTCCATTCAAATTAAACGCCTGGAAAATCAGCTAGGTTTGCCCTTATTTGAACAAGTGGGAAAAAAAATTTACCCCACCTTGGCTGGTAAAACCACCTATGAAGCCAGTACAGACATACTCAATAGAATATCTAATTTAAAAAAATCAATTGAAGAGATAAAAGGAGTAGTCAAAGGGCCTTTGCAAATGTCAGTGGTGACTACCGCCAAATATTTTATGCCGCATTTATTAGGACATTTTTTAAAAACCTATCCTGAAGTAGAACCCAAATTAAAATTCACTAATCGAGCCAGTGTGGTAGATCGCTTATTGCACAATAAAGACGATTTTGTGGTAATGGGGCAAATACCCGATGATGATAGATTACAAGCTTACCCATTTTTAGAAAATATTCTGGTAGCTGTGGCACCCCCTGATCATCCGCTCAGCAAAAAAAAGAATATTGCTCTTAAACAACTCGCCAAAGAGCGTATTCTCGGTCGAGAAGTTGGCTCAGGTACCCGTCTGGTTTTTAATCGCCTGTTAGAACAAAAGGGTTTGCACATTGAACCCTATATGGAACTCAGCAGTAGTGAGGCAATTAAACAAGGCGTTATGGCCGGATTAGGTCTGGCGGTGTTATCACTGCATAGTCTTCGTCTGGAGCAAAGTACGGGTAAGTTAGTGGTACTGGATGTGGAAGGCTTCCCACTGAAACGGCGTTGGTTTGTGGTGCATTTAAAAAATAAACAACTGTCACTCACCGCCAAAACTTTTTTTGAATATATTTTAAATAATAGTCATCAAGTGCTTAATAGTGAGGAGAAATAATTCTTTTTATTCAATAGAGTACATATGCAATCAGGTGCCCTGATTAGGGTACATATAAGTCGTAACTACAACTCTTAATCCTAAAATCCATTGCAGTTAACCCTGCCAAGATATTAAATCTAGCATAAACTTATACTCTGATAGGAAGAGTAATTCTAAACAAGCAATGGCAATTTAATTGGCTCTGTTTTTCTCGCTGCATCTTTAAATTTCTCCATTGCTTTAGCCAAAATATGACACCAGCATTCATATAAAGCTTATTATTTTTATTTCCCACAACGATTTCCAGCAGTTCTAGCATAGCTGGCTCTATTAATCAGCCAAAATACACCTGTAATTTAAAGGGTTGTATTAATTATAATATCCTACTATATTAGTCAAGTATACGCTATACTTTGTGAACCAGTTGATAAGGTTTTATATTATGCAGATACTGACAAGTGGTCGAATTGTTGATTTATCTACCGATAGAGCCAAATATCATGCCCTAAAATACGATGCTCCCCTGCCTGAGCTGGAACATAGGGCTTTGTACCATCTTGTTGATATTATATATCGTTTCCGTGATAATAAGGGTCTGCCAAAACGCGGCTGGACTGAATACGATTATGTTTTTTCCGGTTATACTTTAGCTGACATTTATAAAATAAAAGATTGGAGCCGCGATGAAAAATCAGAATTTTATCAATGGATCAATCAAGATACACAAAAACTTCAAATAAAAACCGCCCTGCGTCGACTGGTTGATAACCAGCAACAACTCTCAGTAAAACAATATTCGGCCCCTGAGGCTCTTTACTCCAGCTTACAAATTCGACTGCAGGCATTACACTTAGCTAAAGCCAGTGTAAAACAGTGGCTGGCAACTATAAACAATATGCAGCAATCGGGTTTACGTCAGGAGGAAATTATCTGGTCTGGATTACAGCGATTCCTGACTCAACAAGCAGAAAAAACGGTTCTTAGCAAACAGCAAATTATTGATAGTATAAATTTTAACAATATACGCCTGGAATTAAGCACAGAGCAGGTTAGGGGAACAAATGGTGGATTGAGTTTTACAGAAGTTGCCCGGCAGATGCCACATCAGGTTGTTTTACGAGCAGCTCTCAAATTGGACAACAGTTGTCATTGTATCCTACGTTATGTGGATAAAACCTATAACTATCGAGTAGGCATAGTTAAAACCCTGGCCTATAATCATAAAATGGCGCTAAACAAATACTGCTTTGCTTTAGATCCTTATGGGCGGGCTATTAGCAATAGTACCAATAATAGTTTATTTTACCAGAATCATGACACTGCTATAAAGGCAGCAGATCAACACGCTCGAGATGAAATTGGTTTACGCAGTGGTGCAAAATTCCATTCACAACACTATGCACATTTAACACTTTTTGGAGGTCATGATTATCGGGAGTGGCTGGTTAGCTTACCGGATTATCAAAGAACCTTCTTTGGAGCCCATCATTTTGATCACAATGTTCTACTCCACCTGCGCAC